>DAOVOC010000062.1 GCA_030629865.1 bacterium | reverse complement strand
CAGAAACATCAATTTTAGTTTTTTCTTTTGCTTCAAGTGGAAAGATGATTTCATTTGCAAGTAACTTCGCAATCTGCTCGCTTGCAACCTCACACTGTTTTTTTGCTTTTAACTTGCCAAGTTTCCAGTAAACAAAAATAGCTGCTGGCAATCCAGGGATAAGAGCCCCAAAGCTTAAAATCGCAGGATCCCTACAATCAAAATTTGGATGATTAGAATTAAAACGAATTGGACCATGATCGGCAGAAGCTCCTATAAATGCAACAAGAAACCCAAGACCTCCAGCACCGAGACCTGCAAGCGCCGCACCACCGATTATTTCGCCTTCACTTAAAACCCAGTGCCCCTTTGTCTTCCAAGCACCCAAGCTGGAAAAACTTGCAAGTAACAACACTAACAAAAGGCCTTTTTTCTTTACCATGCAACATCTCTCCCTTTAATTGTTCATGCGACTTCTCTAGTACTTTCCTGAAACGTCTCATATTGCTCTTGAAATTGCACGTCATCTATTACTGCAAGTTGGGCTTCCTCACTCGTATCCCTAAATCTGTAACACACCTGTTTTAAGGCAACAATAAAAAAGGCATCCACATCGCCATTAAACCCCCATGAAACACTATCAAGTAAAATTTCAAATGGTATCTTATCAACAGATTCTTCAAATTGTGCCGTATCCAATTTCAAAACTTTTATAACAGCATCTGCAAGGTTTAAAACATGATCTAAATCGCGATTAACCTTTTTTAAATATTTCTGTGCACTCAACAGTGGCCAGTTATCTGTTACAAAATGACACTCCAATTCTTTTTGAACGTCAATTTGTTTAAATTTTTTCCCAATAACCGGAATTAAAATACCATCATCTAAAATTTTTGAAATTGTTCTGCTTGCGCTTCTACAACGACCTGAAGGAGAAACTTTTTCTAACAAAAAATAAGCTGTGCCAATAAAACACGTTGCAACAAGTCCCAAAAAGCTTTTATTACTGCCTTTCTTACACAATATTACTCCACAACTGCCACCCAAAATGCCAGCCCCGATAGCTAATACACACCTTTCATTTTCACTCAAAAAAACATATCCATTTTGCTGAAAAGAAACCACTGGAACGCAAAAAGTTGTAGTTACAATAAGGCCTATGACACAGTTAGAAAGCTTCCTAAACCAATTCATACAGTCTCCCCAACCCAGGGTCGTACGACTATTTTTATTCAGTTTTCATAACAGATTCAGCATTCTCTGGACTCTCTTTTTTATCTTCTGCAATTCCCAAAGCCTTTTTTTGTTTATCCAGTTCAGCTTGATCGATTGTAAAACTTTTCATCAGAAGATCTTTGCGCCCATCAAAGAGTTTTATATTTCTTTCCCTCTTCACAATTTCAGCTTTAACTTGTGAAAGGTCGACACCAGGCACTTTCTGTCCATCTTTCATTGTCTTGAGCAAAGAATTAAGCTGATCTAAGTTTGCACGCTGATTTCTGACAACTACTTCACAAGCAACAACTGTAAGTTCTGCAGACATTTCTTCTTTTTTCAAAAATTCAGATGTTTCTTGTAAAAATTGCTGGTCATCGCGCAATTGATCGTCAGCTACATTCAAATCTTTTGCAACAATTTCAAACAAATTGTGCATAGAATCTTTTTCCGACGACTCTGCAACAGATCTAACATCTTCAACTAGATCTGGAGTTTCTTTTTCTGCATCATCTGGTTCGAGCAAGAAATATGTGGCAAGCCCAGCAACAGCACCAACATCAAAATCAACACATGCATGTGCAAAAAGGCCCCTCGAACAGTCCCCCCTCAAACCTCCGTTACCATCCTTACCAGGCCCAAACTCCTTGCCATTGTCTTTCATAACAAAACCAATAGCAACCGCCGAAACGGCGCCAACACACAAAGCCAAACACTTTCTCGAAGCCTCAGAAATAGGTTTTGCAGGAACTATTGCAGGAATAAAACTTGCACAAACAAATAATAATACCTTTTTCATAACCATCCTCGTTTAATTCTTTTCCAAAACAACCAAAACTATTAGCCAACACTTAAGACCTAAAATATTCACCTACACAAATTAATTCGTCAAGAAGCATGCAACCCAACACAATCCAAAATGTGCTCTACTTTTGAAACAAAAACGATACGGATATCACCAACCAATCCGTCTTCCAAAGTCTCAACATCTGCACGATTACCTTCTGGAATAAAAATATCCTTTATTCCACTTCTCTGTGCAGCTAAAAGTTTTTCTTTAATTCCACCAACCGGCCAAACATTTCCGTGCAAATCTACTTCACCAGTCATCGCACATTTTGCACGGCATGGGCGCTGTAAAATTGCCGAAACCAAAGATGTAACAAATGTTACTCCAGCAGAAGGCCCATCAATAGGTGTTGCTCCATCTGGAAAGTGAACATGAAAATCTTTTTTAACAAACGTATCATTTTTTATACCAAGCTTTACTGCATGCGCCTTTACATACCCAAGAGCAACATGAATCGACTCTTCAATAACATCTCCAAGAGAACCTGTTGAAATAACCTCACCCTTACCAGCAGAAAGAGCTGTCTGAACAGTACCAATCACTCCACCGTGAACCGTCCACGCCAACCCGGTTACAATACCCGGCTCCAAATGCATCGTCAAATCTGGCCGCCTTGGAATTGGAGCCCCTAAAAAATCCTGCAAAGATTCTTTGTTTACATCAATTTGACGCCCTTCACGCTCAAAGCGTATTAGTTTTTCGCACATACGTTTTAACTGCCTATCAAGAGAACGAACACCAGCCTCCATTGTGTACGACTCAATAATTTTTTTAATTACAACATCATCAAAAACAACATCTTTTTTGTTATTCAAATCACGATTCAATTTGGGCATCAAATGCCGCTTAGCAATTTCTATTTTTTCCTCAATTGTATAACCATGCAAATTAATAATTTCTAGACGATCTATAAGCGGCTCGGGAATTCCAGAGAGAGTATTTGCAGTGACTACAAAAATAGCCTTAGAAAGATCAAACGGTATTCCCAAAAATGAATCTACAAATGCATTATTCTGTTCACCATCAAGAACTTCTAGCAGAGCCGATGCAGGATCACCATGTTGCGAAGAACCTCCGAGCTTGTCTATTTCATCAAGCAAAACAACAGGATTTGCAACTCCTGCAGATCGAAAAGCTTTTATAATCTTACCTGGCAAAGCATCTACATATGAGCGTTCCCAACCACGAATCGCACTTTCACCACAAATACCACCTAATACTGCACGCTCAAATTTACGACCCAAACAATGTGCTATAGAACTTGCTATCGAAGTTTTGCCAACTCCAGGAGGACCAACCAAACATAAAATTAAAGATGAAATGCCACGACGCTCTCTAACTGCCAAATAATCCAAGATGCGGTCTTTAACTTCGGTAAGCCCAAAATGATCCGTATCCAAAATCTTTTTAGCCTCAACCAAGTCAACCTTATCAGGCAAAGTACTTTCTTTACCCCACGGCAAACTTAAAATCCACTCCAAATGCTTTCGTGAAGAAGCACGCTCCATACCATATCCATTTTGTACTTGCTCCAAATCACGTTCTGCTTCACGTCTGGCTGCGCGTGATAAGTTGAACGAATCTAAGTTAACCGATGCAATTTCTTCACCATGCAAGCTTGCAATAGTATCAGCTGGAGAGTTGCCACGAACATCAGCTTTAACAATTCCCGGCCCAAGCAAATCAACAACACCTTTTTCATCAAAAACAGGAACTTTTCCAGTCAATTCAAGAACTTTGCGGCCTTCCATAAACAATCGGACCAGCAGCCGCGCCAACTCTTCTACTCCTAAGCCAAAGGCGTACTCTCTTAACATTTTTTTGAGCGCAAGCCGCGTAACAACTGCATGCTCAGCAGGAAAGCCTGCCATTTGTGCAGAACGTTTTATTAGTGTTTTTTGAGCAAACTGAATTTTCTCTTCTTCAGTAATACTTTCAACAAAAACAAAATTCATTCTCAATCGCAATTCATGTGGAATAGAAGCCATACACTGAGCACCACAGACAAATAAAACACGAGAAACACCTGGCGCAACACCGAGGTATTCATCAACAGGAGCCACAGCACTATCAAAAACAACAGCGAGACGCTCAGCTGTTTCGTAAGAAATTTCATCAACTTTATCTATCAAAACAACACAATTACTTGAACCTGCATCGGCAAACAATTTTGCGAAATACCCAGGCTGACGCTTACAAAAAATCCCAGCCTCATCAGCTGAACCATCAAACACTTGCGTATAATACTTTTTGGGAAACCTCGTTCGACAAAAAGATCTGTTTAATACCTGCGCAGTAAGACTAGCAATCCAATCTTTTTCTGCAGATTCAGGACCAACAATACATAATACAGGCATGGAGCGCCCACCAAGCACGGAAGGTACAACTTTAGATGCAACGTGGGCCAAAACATAACCGAAAAGCATTTCGCTTAATTTAGACATACCAGGCAAAAAGCTATCTAAATCCGACTTAATCGCCTGAATTTGCGTAGTATCAAGTTTGCTTTCTTCTTTTTTTTTCCACGGAAAATTAATAATAAAATCTAGATTTTCACGAATTATATGCTGTTTTACACCATCATCAGTAAAAGCTAACTGAGTTGCAAGATTACGGATTCGCTCCATTGCTCCGATTGGAACCTCACGGTTTTTTGCAATATCTAAATATTCTTCTGCAATCGATTCAGCCTCTGAGCGAGGTAAAACTTTTTTAATATAAATACCTGACGCGATCCGTGATGCAGTACCAAAAGCAGACCTTATAAGCTCTTTGGCAAAAAACTCACCAATTCCAAAGGCAGAAACAAAATTAACAGGGGAAAATACTATAGCACCGAAAAATACAACATCACGAACCATACATAAAAGCCTTGACCGCATGTACCGCACCTCTCTCTAAACGCAAGTACACAATAATGCTGGAATATCGTTTAGAATACGAGATTTAAAGCGTTTTGACCACCTGGAAAATCAATCTAACAAAACAAGTTTGGCAACCTGGTCGAATGTTGAAACAAATTCGATATGAACTCCAGGAACATTATCGGCAACTTCTTCCCAGTCAACCCTGTTTTCTTCTGGCAAGATTATATTTGTAACACCACAACTTCGTGCACCCAAAACCTTGTCACGCACACCACCAATTGCTCGAACATTACCGTGCAAATCAACCTCACCGGTCATAGCCCAGTTTCCTCTAACTTTTTTACCTGTTACTGCAGAAAGAATTGCACAAGTCATAGCAATACCAGCTGAAGGGCCATCAACTCCTGACACACACGGAATATGCACATGTAAGTTTGATTTTCTGAATCTATCTTTTGCAATACCAAACTTATGGCTGTTTGCATTCAAAAAGCTTTTAGCTGCATTAGCAGACGTTTTCATCATATCACCGGTTCCTATGGTACTCGAAACGTTAATTTCTCCATCACCAGGAACAATAACAGATTCTATTTTCAAAACAGATCCTCCAACCCCATTGCCAGCAACTGTCGAATAAGCAAGACCATTCACAACCCCGACACGCGCTTTTCCATCAAGGCCCT
>DAOVOC010000095.1 GCA_030629865.1 bacterium | reverse complement strand
TTTTTATTTCTCCCTTTTCATCCCGTTCAAAATTAGACGTAAAATCACACTTAGGAAATGCTGGACACCCTAAAAATTCCCCGGCTTTACCGAACCGTATCACCAATTTTTGTTTTTTGCACTTAGGACACTCGAGTGAAGTTTCTATACTCGTTTTCCTGGAGCAGCTTCACCAAATGTTTCTAAATCTTTTCTAAATTTTTTATAAAACGCGTGCAAAACTTTATCACGCTCAACATCACCGCTTGCGATTTTGTCGAGCCCTTCTTCCATACGAGCTGTAAATTGCGCGTTGATAATATCACCAAGATGCTCAGTTAAAAGCTTTATTACAGCTCTCCCAAGCTCCGTTGGCATAAAACGCTTTTTGTCTCTATCAACATATCCACGACGCTGGATGGTAGAAAGAATGGTCGCATACGTACTTGGACGCCCTACACCCTGTTTTTCTAACTCTTTAACAAGCGTTGCTTCAGTATATCGCGCTGGCGGCTTGGTAAAGTGTTGTTTTGGATCAAGCTTTTTCAAGTTTAAGTCTAGCCCTTTAACAACTGAACTTGGAATCAGATCGCTTGCTTCTTTTGTATCATCTTCAGGTTTATAAACTTTTAGAAAACCATCAAAGGTAAGTGTTGAACCGATCGCTTTAAAAAGAAACTTATCACCTTTAATTTGAACCTGCCTTTGTGCATAAACAGCAGGCATCATCTGCGAAGCCACAAACCTACGCCAAATAAGTCCATAAAGTTTTGCTTCATCACCACCAACCGCTTTTTCAACCATTTCTGGCGTACGACTAACATTAATAGGCCTAATGGCTTCGTGTGCGTCCTGCGCACCTTTCTTGGAGTACACTTGAAATTTAGCAGGAAGATACTCATCTCCAAGGCGAGCCTTAATGAATTCACTAGCATCTTTAAGTGCTGTGTCCGAAATTCTAAGCGAATCGGTACGCATGTAGGTAATCAATGCCTCTGGCTCAACACCATCAACTTGAAGACCTTCATATAACTTTTGCGCCGTTCTCATAGTTCGCTCAACAGCAAAACCAAGCTTATTATAAGCATCTTGTTGCAACGAACTTGTCATAAATGGAGCAAGTGCCCTTCTAGATCGTTCTTTGTCGATAACGTCATCAACAACAAACTCAATACCTTTAAGCGCAGCCAACGCTTTATCTGCTGTTTTTTTATCTTTAATCTTGGCAACTGTAGAACCAATCTTCCACAACTCTGCAGAAAGTTTTTTGTCATCAAATCCAAACAAGCCATGAATTGACCAGGATTCTTCTGGCACAAATGCGAGAATAATATCTTCACGATCACAAACCAACAACAACGCAACAGACTGTACACGACCAGCAGAAAGACCTTTGGCAATTTTGCGCCACAAAATTGGAGAAACTTCGTAACCAACCCAACGATCAAGAACGCGACGAGCTTGCTGAGCCGCAACTTTATCTTCATCAACAACCGTTTTATCTTCTATTGCTGCGCTAACTGCAGGCTTTGTAATTTCATTAAATGTTATACGAAAAATTGAGCTGGTATCTTTTTTTACTTTTTCAATTTCCTGACCAATGTGCCAAGAAATTATTTCCCCTTCACGATCCGGATCAGATGCAAGAAAAATTTCTGAGCTGCGGCTCGCTTGCTTACAAATATCAGCAATCGCTTTTTCTTTTCCTTCAATCGGCACATATTCGAGATGAATGGAATCGTCTTTTTCATCAAATGTAACACCAAGGCGCTTTTTAGGAAGATCTTTGACGTGCCCGAATGTAGACATAATTTTAAAACTTTTACCCAAAAATTTGGAAAGTGTCTTTATTTTGGCGGGGGACTCAACGATAAGCAACTTACTTCCGGACGTTCCGGCAACGCCCCCTCGTTTTTCAGCCATAATTACCCCTTCGCCACAAATAAGCAAAAACAATCACATAAAGAAATCGTACCGCACAAAACAATTTTACGCTTTTTATTTTCCATATGTCAATTGACCAAGTCCCAAAACTATAACTCTTTAGAAACCGCAAACACCTATGTAAAAATGTATTTGCTAGTCATTCAGCAACAAATAATAGTTTATGTTAACTGGAAAAGCTTATTCATTTAAAAAAACCATGCAACTTTTACCAAAAATATTCTGGTTAAAAGTTATTCTCACTGCTAGTATTATGCGTCACAACTTGTTTTTTCAACCCTATAAAACGATTTATTTAAATCATGAAATCACAGGAGATCTTCCATGAATATTCAAAATATAAAATCCGGCTGGCACTATGCATTTTCATTTTTTAAATGGACAGAGCTCAAACTAATTATTTTTGCGTCACTTTTAACGGCAAAGCGATCTTTTAAACATGTTTTAATACACAGCGGCCTGGCAATACTTGCCGCAACAGCACTTCTTATGTTTTGTTCTTTTTTTATGCCAACACAACAAATTTGCCAACAAAATGCCTGTTTTACGATCCCTTTATGCATAAAAATTGCCCTCATGCCATTTATTTTATTAATGCTCATCGCAATATATGCCATCCCTGTTTTAGCAGTTAGAACATCTCATGCACGAAAAGACTTTTCATATTTTTGGAGTTATAGAACCACTGGTTTACTTTTTTTCTCACTCATTCTTTTTTTCCCAGCACTTCTAATTGGGTTTTTTCTTAAACCGCTGACAATGTTCCCAATCACCTATTCACTCTTTGGAAAACCTATTACAACAGCTTTTTGGATAAGTATAACCATGTTTTTTCTTGATGCCCTTTCCACAGAAACCATATGGCAAGCAACAAAAAATGGGATTGTAAATGGCTTAAAAATGATGGCCTATTTCACTCCCATTTTTTTATTTCCTTGGCAGTTTTTTGTATCAGCACCTTTTTTATTCTTGGAAAAATGGATAAGTACAAACAAAACACAAATAATAACATGGCTACAAAGGCCCTCATTAATGCTAATGCCTATTTTTACACGAATAGCAATTTCTTTTGGAGCACTTTTTGGTGTTTTTATTATCATTATCTTTTTTGTAACACTCATGTACTCCTTTTACGCTGTATTGTACCTTAAATTAAAGCACAATCGGCATGATGTTTTCTTTGGTCAGAACAAGGCATTAAACAAAGAT
>DAOVOC010000034.1 GCA_030629865.1 bacterium | reverse complement strand
TAAATAGTAGGCCTCGAAAATCTCTTGGATTTAAAACACCAGCACAAGTATTTTTTGAAGAAACTGGAGTAGTTATCGGATAGGCTAGTGTTGCACTTGGGACTACAATTCGCCTCTTAAACAATTTATGGGGTAACTAATTAACTAACAATTTAGTCCATTTCTGTACACTTAGCTACTGTGCCACATCAAGATGATTCGTAGGGTCTTTCAAGAGTTCACCAGTTAAAGCCTTATTAAAGCGCTCTCCACTGCTTAGCTCACCAAGACCCGTAACAATTTGCGGTACATACCCAAAGCCTGAACTAGATACAGTCCCGAAACTCGGTTCATATAGACCCTGCAACATTTTAAGCAGCGTTGTCTTCCCACTTCCATTACGGCCTAAAATTGCAATCCTACATTGCTCAACGTAATAACTTGACTTACCATGGGAAATACGTCCCAATCGATTTCATAAGTTAAATACAATTCTAAGGACTTTTGCTCCACTAAAAAAAGCCAATGGCGCTGTTGTATACGTAACAACTGCATAAAACAGCGCCATTCCAGCAAATCCAGTGCGATACATAATTCCAAATTCTAAAGCAAATGCAGAAAGGGTGGTAAAACCACCCAAAAAACCGATCATTAAAAATGCCCTGGCGCTTTCCATCGACTCCGGACTAAAGAATTTTAACGATTCTGCAAAGCAACCCATCAAAAAACATCCAACAATATTTATAAGTAACGTATTACACGGAAACTGGCCGCAATCAGATAAAATTTTTACTGATGAAACACAGAACCGCAAAACCGCACCGATTGCTCCACCAGCAGCAACAAGAATAACAAGAGTAGGCTCCATTTCTATTTTTCCTATCTAAAACCTAAAACAACTTATTTAAAAGCATTTTCAGCATACATCGGCACATCTTTCCAGTTCCACCATTTTAAAAGAAGAGGATTGAGTGTTTTTGCGGAAGCAAAATAAACAGCACAGCGAAAAATATACAAAACACACGGATGCTTTCTATGAGGTTTTACTTGGCATAGTTTCTCATAAAGCCTTTGTGGATGCTTTCCGCACAAATCAGAAATTGACCTGATTCCAATGTCATAAAGATCATTGGAAAGGCTTTTGCCAACACCCGGCAAACGTCGTAGTTCTTTTAAAACAAATTTCTTACTCATATAAAGATCTTAAAATTTGCCATTGGTTTTTTCCAAAAAGTTTTTTTATTATTTTATTTTTTGCGAACTTTGTGAGTTGCGAACAATAGGTACCACAAACTCTTCCAGTTCTCTTCTTGCTAGAAAAAATCAAATATACTTTGCCCTCTTTATCAATTCCAATCACCATCCCATTACTTGCGCAAAATTCAATACTAAAACCACTATCCTGTTTTCTTAGCCACCATGTTTTAATAGTCGGCGATACTCCTTCTCGTGGAGAGTCTCTTCTTACCAAGGTATTCGTTGTTAAAAGTTCATACACCGCATGACAAAACTTTTTTAGACTCTCCTCTCCATGAAAAAGCCATAAACCTTTTAATCCCTCAAAAGTATTTGTGCGACCGTCAAATGAGAAAGTCTGGTCAAACCATTCAGTCGAAATCCCAATATCTCTTGGCAACTCCATGCCAAAACTTAATGCAAACCCAAAGAAAATTCCCAAAAAAATTAGTATTATTTTTCTCATCTCACACATTCCAACAAAAAACAATCACCAATGTATTTGTTAAAACAGGAACGCACAAAGTCACATTAAAAACCAAGTTTTTTGCTAATTTCAAAAGGATAACCACTGGCACATTAATCTTTCCAGTTCCACCATTTTAGAAGTTCTGAATCGTAATTTTTTGTTGAGGCAAAATAAACCGCACATCTAAAAACGTAAAGAACACATCTGTCGATATGGCAACCTCGCAAATCGCACAAATCATCGTACATTTTCTGTGGTTTGGCACTTTTTAAGTCAGAAATTCGATTAAAACCAAGATCAAAAAGATCTTTAGATATGCTTGGTCCAACACCAGGAATTTGCTGAAGACCCAAACAAGTTTTATTATTTTTCATATTTATTTCTTAGAACAAATTTTATTCATAACTTTTTGAGCCATATCGTTGTTACAACGCAAAAATTTCATAATGTCATATAATGAAATACAACCATTAATTTGATATATCGTCCAAACAGGACTTAACTGTAATATACCAACAGACTTTTGAACCCAGTCATATGATGCAACAAGAGATTGCATTGCATTAAAAAACATCACCCTACTGAAACAATAATCCTTATAAATAAGTTTTAAATCATTTACGCTAGAATTTGAATCTAGAAGCCTTATATAAAGCATATCAGAACGTCTACAGAAATCTTCAAAACACAACCCAATTTTACGTAAGTCTAAATCTGTAAACCATCCTCGTGGAATCAAATTACTGTATTTTATCTTTTCCAAACGAAAAAAAGTTTCACATCGCTTTCTTTTTTCATCATTTGGAACTTTCAAAAGGGATCGCTTTGCACCGCATAGAGATGCCAAAAACTGAGGTCGATTATAATCAAATTGCAAAAGCTCATGGATACAAGGCATCTTGCCACTTGACATATGTTTGCCATACTTAAAAATTTTACCTATTGGCAACTCGGGCTTTTTTGACATACATATGCATGTACCTTGACAAGCAGAAATAATAATCAGCCATAATAGAGTTCTGTAAATTTTCATAATTACACTCTAAAGACATAGGATGGATGATGGTGGAGAGAGAGGGATTCGAACCCTCGATGCCGGCTTCCCGGCATGGCGGTTTTCAAGACCGCTGCTTTCAACCACTCAGCCATCTCTCCAAATGACAAAAATCGTTACTGGCGGAGAGGGAGGGATTCGAACCCTCGTCACGAGTTTCCCCATGAACTTGCTTAGCAGGCAAGCGCTTTCGACCACTCAGCCACCTCTCCAAATCATTAACATCGTACTAAAAAATGGTGCGCCCAAGAGGACTCGAACCTCTAACCGCCAGATTCGTAGTCTGGTACTCTATCCAGTTGAGCTATGGGCGCACATTCAGTACAGCGACAGTTTACATACCGCGTGCTCGAGCGTCAATTTTTAACGCCCTATAAAAAAATAAAATTTCACATATCACCAAAAGGAGGCCAAATGACTTTAACACTAAAAATTCGCGTAACACCGAACGCAAAAAAACAAAGTTGGAAAATAGACGAATCAGGAACTATTAAATGCTATGTCACCGCTCAGGCACAAGATGGCAAGGCCAATCAAGCAGTCATAAAAGCATTTGCAAAACTGCTGAGAATACCGCACAGCCACGTTGAAATAACAAAGGGCTCAACCTCTAGAATCAAAGAGATTGCAATCGAAGACAATTTTTCAAAACAAGACATTATAGATCTAGTTAAGAACGCTTGACCCAATAAACGGGTCTGATACCATAATCATTACAATTGCGTGCCGGAGTGGCGGAATTGGTAGACGCACGGGACTCAAAATCCCGCGATGGTGACATCGTATCGGTTCAAGTCCGATCTCCGGCACCATTTCTTTTTTCAGCATCCAAACACTCTTTTTTCTTCAAACTGTTCAATTTGAATTGAATTTGCTGATAAAATACACATATACTTACACAAAGTGTCAATACATAAAAAGGGAATATAATGAGGAACCCAAAAAAATTAATAACCATGTTGTTAGCTATCACACCTCTTTTTACAGTCGCACCACAAGGTCTCATAAAAGAATTAGCAGAAGATGCAACTTCATTGAGCAGAACTGTCCAAGAACAGCAAGAAACTATAAACGCACTGCTTAACACAATGGGAAAACCAGGCACAGGGACACAAATATCATTAAAAGAGTTCAAAAAATTTCCTAGCTTTCAAAAAGCCATCGACGTCATCCAAAAAATTGAAAACCCCAAATTCACAAAAGCAAGAATAAATAACCTTAATGATTTCATTTATAAAATTTCTAAAAACCTTCTTATATATCAGTTTCAATTTATGCAGGTTACTATCGGCATGCAAGGACCAATTAACAAGCCTACAAAAGACTTTCAGGCAATCCCAGCACAAGATATTGAAGGACAGGAAATTGGCGATCCAAAATCAATTGCACTAGACACAGATATGCGAAATCAAGCAAAAACACTAAGAATCAAATTGCAAAAACTAGAAGAACTTAGAATGAAGCAAACTTCTATTTCTGCAAATATAATTTACAGTGCACTGCTCACAGTCGGAAACCAAATCAATACATTTCGCGCATGGTTGAAGGGAAAAATTCAGAAAGGAAAACAACAAGCACAACACCTAGGACGAATTTCGTCCCCACCCAGTGCATTCAAAAGAGCTCTTACGGAAAAATTTCAACAAAGACAAGGTTCAAGCGTTCAAAAAGCACAAGAAATTTTAAAACGAAAACTAGAAGAAGAACGAAAACGAAAACAACGAAAAGAAGAACTAGTTAACTAATATTGATGCTCCCTGAATTTTTAGCTCAGGGAGCATTTTTTGTCAGAACACACAACTTCCAAGGTTTTTTTGATATACTTAAAAACATGTGAAAATTAGACAAAACTTTTCAGGACGGAAGCTTATGTCACACAAAAACTGTGTTTTCTGCGATATAATCACCGGAAAAATCCATGCAGAAAAAGTTGCCGAAACACCACAACTCATTGTTATCAAAGATACTAACCCCAAAGCGCCAACCCATCTTCTCATCATGCCTAAAAAACATATCGTCACGATGGCCGATGTTGCTAATCGCGACAAAGATTTGGCCTTTGCAATGTTTGCCATTGTTGAAGAACTGGCCAAAAATCTCGACGCTCCACAAGCTTTTAATATCATCTCCAACAATGGCGCCGAAGCTGGACAAAGCGTTCTGCACATGCACTGGCATTTTATTTCTGGCAAAAACATTTATCTGGGCGATTTTAAGCTCTAACGTCCAGTTGGCGTGAGGTCAGAAGGTGTTGGAACAACACCACGTTCTTGCAAAATTCGCTGCAAATCACTGATTGCATCATCCATGCTTCTCATGTAGTGAAGCGTTCTGCGCTGGTATCTTTTTGTTGGAATATACGCTTGAGATCGACGAATCGATTCCATATAATTTGAATACGCTTGTTTTTCAGTTTGAAGCCGCTCTAAAAGGTTTCCCAGCCGCTCAATTGGTCTACTACCCCATGGAGCACCTGCTTCTTCTTCTATAACCAGCTTGGAATATTCACGCATAAGATTGATCATGCGAGCATAATCAAAGCTCATGCTAATTTTATCACCAAAAATTTCTTTAGGGGCAACCATCCGAGGACTGGCTGGTTTTTCTGCGGATTTTTGAATCCAACGACGTAGATAATAAAAAGAGGCCATCATGCAGCCTGCAATCAGTAGCCCCATGATGATCCAACGCTTCAAGCGAGCGTAAAATCGTATACGTGCACGTCTTTGTTCCAGCTCTTCGCCAGCTGTACGCTCTCGCTTTTTGCCCACTTTTTACTCCTATTCGCCGCACTAGTGCGGGAACATTGCGACTGACAGATTTGTCGCACTTTTCTAAGTGTAAATTATTCTATTTGAATAATTCAACTGTTTTAATCCCTACACCTGTAGTTATCTGAACAATCATTGTGTAAAATTCTACGAATTCTGTTTTACCATATGGCAAAGGAAGAGTCATGATGTTCAAACTATTCTTTCTGGAAATCCTCTTTACCTTATTTTCCTGTGTTGTTCTTGCCTACATCTCTATAGCAACAGCAATCGGCCCATGGATCGCACCAACGCTCATTTTATTAGGCCATTTTTTTTTATGGCAACGTAAAAAAAACTCTGAGGGAATAAAAACTGTTATTCTTGCCCAAACAGCTGGTTCACTGGGCGGCATTATCTCCGTTGGCATAGGTTTTACTCTGCCAATGCTCTACTTTCTTGATGCAAAACAATTTAATGCAATGATATCAAACCCTGTACACTTCGCCATTACGCTTGGACTTATAACTATTTCTGCAGGCGCCCTTGGAACATGGCTTGCGCGATATTTTGTTACTCCATTACTTGAAGACGAAAATCTCAAATTTCCCATCAGCCATATTATTGCCGAAACGGCGCAGCAAACCGAAACCGGGCACTTTCACAAACTAGCCAAAGGTATTTTTGGTAGTTGGGCAACTATTTTTCTCAGAGACGGTTTTAATTTTGGCAATATTTTCTCAGTTCCGGCACTCATTGGGCAAAGACAATTCTTTATTGGCGGCTCTATGCTGCCAAAAATCTTTCCTGTAAGCATTTCTCCAACAATGTGGGCAATTGGATGGGTGGCAGGCATAGGAATGGCTCTACCTCTTTTTATGGGCATGCTTTCAAAGTATTTGGTTTTGTATCCACTTAACCATCACGCATCGTGGCTTGGGCTTTCGCTCTTCCCTACTATGGACAAAATAAAATTTTCGTCGGCATTTTGCAGCGGCATCGTACTTTTTGAAGTTTTATTCGGTATTAGTCGTCAACTAATAAAATCCGGCAGCTGGAACCTTAAAACCCATAGACTATCTTTAAAAGAACAGATACAGAGTTTTTTCAAGACGCTTGAACTAAAAAAAGATAACTGTATTGAAACAATTGAACCATGGCTCGCACTTGGGCTTACAGTCATAACTTTGTCATTCCTTTCCGTTCCCTGGTACATAATAATCTTTATTCCATTCGCTTGTGCAGCCGCTACTCATCAAATTTGTTATTTTGGCGCACGCACCGGGCTTGCCCCATTTGGACGCTTTATAACGCTTTTTGTAATGATTCCAATCGCACTAACAATTTCTTTTGCCCCAATGCAAATGACCTATCTTTGTACATTTACTGCAGTCTGCCTCGCTGCAGCCGTCAATTTTATTTTTCAATGCAAGGTCGGGCAACTTTCGTCGCTAGAACAAAAAGATATACATCTCCACCACTGGATAGGGCTTATTTTAACAGCATGCATCGTTGGACTATGTTTTTGGCTTCTTTTCTCAAATCTTAAGCTCGGTGGAGTTGAACTTTTTGCCCACCGCGGTCGTGCACGAGCTCTACTACTTCAATCTCTTGGATTCAATCCAATTGTTCTCGCTCTCGGATGTGGGTTTGGGACTCTGGTAAAATGGCTCAAACTTTCTCCCACCATGGTTTTCGGTGGAATTTTGATGCCAAACAAACTTACCGTAGGCTTGTTCATTGGAGCTTTAGCTTCAAAACTGGTTAGAAATCCTACTGAATACCGACCTTTTTGGACTGGTATTTTTGCCGGAGAATCGCTATGGATAAGTATGACACTTTTACTAAAAGTACTATTGCCATAAAACAATTTATAAAAAATGACAAATATTCACTCCTAAGATAAACTGACAATCATAAATTTCCCTATAATTCACATTTTTTGCAGTGTAGATGTCAAAGCCACAATCATACAAAGCTCCCAAAGGCCTAAGCCCAGAAACAATTCAGACAATTTCTGCACGAAAAGATGAACCAGAATGGATGCTTAGCCTGAGACTCAAAGCACTCGATCACTTCCTCAAAAGGCCAATGCCACAATGGGGGCCTGACCTTTCTGACATCGACATCAACCAAATCTGCCCATACAAAGGACACAGCACAAAACCTGAATGCAACTGGGAAGAAATACCCAAAACTGCTCGCAAATCCTTTGAACAAGAAGGACTGCAAAAAGCTGAAAATAAACATCTTGCAGGCCTAGGCGCACAACACGAATCAGAAATGGTTTACCACCATCTTAAAGAAAAGTGTCAAAAACAAGGTGTTATTTTTTTGAGCATCGAAGAAGGACTTAAAAGGCATCCAAAACTTTTTAAAAAATATTTTGGCAGCGTTGTACCAATGCAAGACAACAAATTTTCTGCTCTCAACACAGCTTTTTTTAGTGGCGGCAGTTTTATTTATGTTCCCAAGGACGTTCACGTTACCATGCCACTGCAAACTTTTTATCGTATCGAAAGTGAAGGACTTGGTCAGTTTGAAAGAACATTGATCATTGCTGACCAAAATAGCCGCATAGACTACGTTGAAGGTTGCACCGCATCAAACAAACCTTCATATGCACTCCATTGCGCAGTGGTAGAAATCATTGCTCTACAAAAATCGCACATAAGATACACCACCATTCAAAACTGGGCAAAAAATGTTTATAACCTTGTAACCAAACGAGCCGTTGCCCACAAAGATGCTTTAGTCGAATGGATCGATGGCAATTTTGGCAGCAAAGTTACCATGAAATACCCTTGTGTTGTTTTAAAAGAATCTGGTGCTAGAACAGAAATTACTTCTATTGCTTCTGCATGCTCACAAGACCAAATTAACGATTCTGGTGCAAAAGTTTTCCACCTTGCAAATAGCACATCATCACGCATTGTTTCAAAATCGATCAGCGCACATGGTGGAAAATCAACCTACAGAGGATTAGTAAAAATTGTGCCTGCTGCAGAAAACTGCAAATCATCCGTTCAATGTGATGCATTAATTTTAGATGAACATT
>DAOVOC010000022.1 GCA_030629865.1 bacterium | reverse complement strand
TAAAACTTGTGTACCTAAGAAAAATCCTGAAAATAGATTTTGAAATGAAAAAAAGATTGAAAATAAAAGACAAAATCTAGAAGACATATCTTCTCTTTCTCACTCCCAAAAGGCTTTTTTAAGAAGTTTCAGAAACTATTATGGTAAATAAATCACTGATTAAGTGAATAAATCAAGAAGTAAATCATAGAAACAATGGCCGGTATTACTCCAAGCCTTTTCTTTTTACAATCCTCGTTCAATCTCCATCAGCCGATTGTATTTTGCCACACGCTCTCCTCTTGCCGGCGCGCCAATCTTGCAAGCATCTGCAGCAATACCAATCGCAAAATCTGCAATAAATGAATCGTTGGTTTCTCCAGAGCGGTGCGATGGAACAACACCACAACCACTACTTTTGGCGAGAGTAATAGCAGCAAGCGTTTCTGAAACGGTGCCAACCTGATTGGGCTTGATTAAAAAGGCATTACAGGCATTCTCTTCAATCGCTTTTTGAATGCGGGTAGTTTTGGTAACACACAAATCGTCAGCAACAATTTGAACATTTTTTCCAAGTTTTTCGGTCAAACTCTGCCACCCCTCCCAATCATCTTGCACAAGCCCATCTTCGATAGAAACTATTGGATACTGACTAACCAAATCTGAGTAAAACTGAATCAGGTCTTCTGCAAAAACATGCTCACCATAAACATTGTAGGTTTTGTATTTTTCGTCATAAAATTCAGAGGCCGCAACATCAAGACAAATATTAACCTTGCCAGCCATCCCAGCACATTCAACAACCTCGCTAAGCAAAGTCAGCGCTGCGCGCTCATTACCAAACATTCCTTTGTCGCCAAAACGCGGCGCAAAACCACCTTCGTCGCCAACACAAGCCGAAAGGCTTTGCAGCTGCAAAGCCTCGGCAAGTTTATGGTACAAACTTACAATTGAATGTTGCTGATCTTCAAAAGATGTGCCGGGAAGCATTTGAATCATAAATTCTTGAAAAGCAAGCCCACTGTCTGCATGCTTGCCGCCGTTAATAACATTTGCTCTAACAAGTGGCATGGCAGGCTTAAAACCAGCAACATGTGCAATAAACTCAAAAACTTCTACATTCAAAGTTAGCGCTTGCGCTTTAGCAACAAGCACGCTTGCAAGAAGCGTAACATTGGCACCCAAATTAGATTTATTTCCTGTTCCATCAAGCTCAATCAATTCTTTATCAATTCGCTCAAGATCAGGCTTTTGCCCAAGAAGCACGGGAATTATTTTGTCTTTAAAAGACAGCACAACCCCTTCTACAGATTGACCAGAATAATTATCTTTATCGGCATCTCGTTTTTCGACCGCCTCGTATTTGCCAACTGAAGAACCAGAAGGAACACTTGCATAAACTTTTTTGCCATCCTCAAGCATTAAAGATCCTGCCAAAGTTGGCCAACCTCTAGAGTCCAGGATAGAAAAAACATCTATTTTCTCGATATTCATAGCCCACCTTTTACCAAATCGCCAAACTCTGATAGCGTCAACTTTAATAAAGGAAAACGCACTACAAAAAGGTCTTTTAAGTACTAAACCAGAAGAGCGACATACCACAATGCTACTACACACATTAACACTGCTTTTGCCTTTTTTTGCACTTACCGCAAGCTACTACTTTCTTATTTATGTGCCACAGCATCAGCAAGCCACAAATGTAACATTTTCTGAAATAAAAGCTGGTGACAAAATAATTACACGCGGTGGACTGATTGGCACAGTCCACCACAAACTTACGACAACTATTCTTGTTCAATTATATGATGGCAGCCTTATCGAAATAACGCAGGACTCAATTGTTAAAATCATTAAAAAATAATTACCGCTCACTCCCTCTTCTTCCAGCACTTGCCGGAACCATCGCAGGCATCATCTGGCAACACACAACATGTGCCCACTGGCTCTTCTTATTAGCCGGATTTTGTAGCGTTGCCATTTTCGCTATCAAAATCTTGCGACAATCAAATTCTGATCATTTAGCATACAAACTTATCACCACCACCCTATTCTTTTTTCTTGCAGCAGCCTCAAAGCAACTCAATACGGCTCGCATTACAAAAATGCAAACCTATGTAGCCAATACAAACAAAATCGAAGGCACAATACTCGAAGCAACCGAAACACAGGGATATTTGAACAAAAAACTTGCACTCCATATAAAATGCATCACAACAAAAAAAAATCACATAAAGCCATGGAGACAATACAAACTTATTATTTTTTGCAGATGCCACTGGCTCGAACTTGGGGACACAATAAAAATAATAAATCCCGAAATTTCTCCACCACCAAAACAATCACCCTTTACTAAATCAAATTCATGGAACAATTATTTGTCTAAAGAAAATATTCTTGGCTATGTATTTTGTAAAAATCCAAGAACAATTAAGCGGCTATGGAACAAATCAAAAAACATTTTTTTAAAAATAAAAAGCTCACTTGATACAGAAATGCAAAAAAAACTTTCTCCATCAACTTATAATCTTTTTGCATCAATTTTTCTTGGAAAAAAAACGATTGCCGTAGGAAGCAAGCTGCGAGAATTTTTTGCATACTGGGGACTTTCACATTACCTGGCTCGCTCTGGATTGCATGTGGCATTATTTACCTCAATTTGGATTATGCTGCTCAGCATCGCCACATTGCCAATAGCACTTCGCTATCTTATCATCGCCCTTTTAGTTTTTATGTACGGAGCACTTTCGTGGACAAGTATTTCGTTTTTACGAGCACATTGGGTATTTTTGCTATTCGCACTTGGCAAGGCAACAACACACCAGACCCGAACGCCACACTTGCTGACAATCGTTGCAATAACCCTTTTACTTTATTCCCCATTCCAGCTTTTTTCTCTCGATTTTCAACTCAGTTTTGTACTAGCATTTGCCCTTTCGACATTAGGTTCAACGCTGCTTTGGCACAAAAAGAAAAAATAAACTCTCCAGGCTTTTTCGGGTTGATTGCAGATAATGTGCATGTTACATTTTTGACACAACAAAAAACTAAAAAGGACGAAAACTTATGGAACAACAAAGCAAAATAAAACAAAAACTTTACACATATTTAGAGTTTCTAAAAAGACAGCCCAAGGGCTTTGTGTATAACTCACAACAAAAACAATCAATTTCGCCTACGGCAAAAGAAAAACAATTAGAACAACTTAAAACAACATGTAAAAACTGCAATAAATGTCCACTGTTTGAACAGGGCAGAACCCAGGTTGTATTTGGCCACGGAAATCCGACCGCACGTCTCATGTTAATTGGCGAAGGCCCAGGAAGAAACGAAGACAAAGAAGGTAAACCATTTATTGGCAGAGCAGGAAAACTTTTAACACAAATACTGCAAGCCATAGGCTTAAAGAGAGAAGATGTTTATATATCTAACGTTGTAAAATGCCGCCCCCCCAACAATAGAGCTCCACTGCCACTAGAAAGCTCCACCTGCATGAAGCTTTTGCTTTTTAAGGAAATGCAAATAATCCAACCAAAAATAATTTGCACTCTGGGTGCAACAGCAACGTGCGCCTTGCTAGGAAGCGAGACGCGCATTTCTCGTGCTCGCGGAATTTTCCATCAACTCCAAAACACTTCTGTAATGCCTACATATCACCCTGCATACCTTTTAAGAAACCCACATGCTAAACACGACGTCTGGGAAGATATGAAAAAAATTCAAACCAAACTAAAGGAATAAAACAAGCCATATAGCTTCAAACAGCAAGACAAGCGACACACAAAACTTTTCTGTAACATAGAAGAATAAATTTCAGTCACAAAGCCATCTTCCTCCAGTAACCAACTTGTCCTATATTATAAGATTCTCACAATTTTTAATTCTAAATGTATACACACTCTAATACAAAAAACACATGTACTAACTTTACAATAAGAAAAATTTTGCAGAAAAAAGCACCACAGCCGTCAACTTGTTAACAATGTGTTGATAACCTGTTGATAACTTACTACCCTCCATTCGCATAAGCCTTCCAGCAAATGCTATCCAGCGACACGGTCGCGGAAACCCCTACCTAAAGGGTCCTTTGGCAAAAACGCAAAAGTTATCAACAAGTTATCAACAAGTTATCAACACTCTTTCAACATATACACGCTACGCGAAATACAGCCCTGAGAGCGGCTGCGCGGGAAAACACACAAGAGTTGTTAACAGTTTCAACATGCTTATTGTTATTATTAGTTTATATATATATATATTTAATTATAAAGATAAGTAATTAGCTCACCACAAAATGTTAATAACTTCCCAACAGGTGGTGGAAAGTTTTCTGAATGAAAACAGCCTTCACTTTTTGATGCAGCTTGGATAGAATGAGTCTTCATCTTGTAAACAGTCTTTTGTGATAGCAGATACCTGTACGTTTTTTGTCAAAAATGAGGATTTAGAGTGAACCTTGCTGGAGTTATTGAAGAGCTTATTGAAGAGCGAGGGCTCGACAAGGAACAAGTTGCCAAAATTATTTGCGATGGTGTTCAGGCGGCCTATGAGAAAAAATTTCCTGACTTGCTTTTTCACACTTCAATTGACAGTCGGAATCTTGGGGTTGATGTTGAGGTAGAAAAAGAGGTTGTATCTTCTTCTCCTTCGGTAGAAACAGAGATAACACTAAGAAGGGCCCGCGTCATAAATCCGAAGGTCGAAGTTGGTAACAAGCTGTTTTGTCCCTTTGATGGTCAGATTGGCAGGGTTGAATTACTTGTTGCAAAACAGCTTATTGCGCAGGGGATTCGCGACGTTGAGCAGGCTGCGGTCTTTAAGGAATTTCATGAAAGAGAAGGTTCGCTTATCACCGGTACAATTCATAAACGAGAGCGTGCTGGTTATGCAGTCAATCTTGGCGATGTAGTTGCGTTTCTTCCAAACTCTTGTGCTATTCCCGAAGAAAATTTGCGTGTTGGGTTCCATGTAAGAGCACTTCTTAAAGAGGTTCTTGAATCTACCCAAGGCGGTTATCAGTTAATTTTAGATAGAGCTTCTCCTGAATTTGTTAAAAAATTACTTGAGACTGAAATCCCGGAAATTTTTGAAGGCATTGTTGAAATTAAGGAGGTTTCCCGTGTTGCCGGTTATAAGACCAAGATTGCCGTTGTTTCCAATAGCAGTGATGTAGATCCTGTTGGAACGTGTGTTGGTGTTGGTGGATCTCGAATTAAGCCAATTTTAAAAGAAATTGGGAGTGAAAAGGTCGATTTAATTGTCTGGACAGACAATCTTGAAACTTTTGTTCGAGGCTGTTTAAAGCCTGCGGAAATAGAGCGTGTGCGTATTGGTGAAGATGGTGCTGCAATGGTCTGGCTTCCTGATGACCAACGGTCTTTTGCTATCGGTAAAATGGGACAAAATATATTTTTGGCTTCAAAGCTTGCTGGTGTTGATATACATCTTCAAGAGCCACAAGGTGGCGATAAGGATGAGCTGTTTGCGGGAGGTGATGATGTCGCAAGTGATGATAAGTGATGATAATGAATAAGTAGTGCATGGCGCTGATGTAGAGTTTCCCGCATTGTGCGGTTCGCATGGCACCCTTTGATCTGGAGTACAGGTGGGAAAAGTAAAAACACAAGCTGGAAATGGTGCTAAAAAATCTGTGACTAGCAAACCTGGCGATGTAAAAATAAAGGTTGTTGCAAATAGTGTTAAAAAAAACCCGGCAAAAAAAGGTGTTACTCAAAGAGCGGCACGCCGCTTTACTCGAAAAACAGCGATTACATATACCTCTGATGTAAGCGAAGTTGAAGTTCCTGTTGGCTTACCTCTGCATGAAATTGCTCCACTTCTTGGGAAAGATTTGTGCGAAATAGTTCTTATGCTTTTGCAGAAAGGTAAGACTTTTACTAGAAATCAGCTTGTTCCTCGCGAGATTATCGTTATGCTTGCACACGAGCTCGGGATCGATGTTATTAAAACCGCTGCTAGGCAAGAAAAAACTTCCGATAAGCCATCATTAAGCAAAGAAAATTTGGTTGAAAGATGGCCAGTTGTTGTTGTGATGGGTCACGTTGATCATGGCAAAACGACGTTGCTTGATTATGTAAGAAAATCTAGCGTTGCGGTGCGCGAAAAAGGTGGCATTACCCAGCACGTTGCAGCATATGAAGTTGACACTTCTCATGGGCGTATTGTTTTTCTAGATACTCCTGGACACGAAGCATTTGTTTCTGTTCGTGGACGCGGTGTTCGTGTAACTGATATGGCCATTTTGATTGTTGCTGCCGATGATGGTGTTATGCCGCAAACTGTTGAGGCAATTAAGTCTGCACAAGAAGCAGAAGTACCAATTATTGTTGCTATAAATAAAGTTGATAAAGAAGGCGTTGAAGGCAATATTGAGTCTATCAAGCGTCAGCTTGCTCAGCATGATGTATTGGTAGAAGACTGGGGTGGGGAGACGGTTTGTACTTTGGTTTCAGCAAAAACTGGTCATGGTGTTGACGAGTTGCTTGAAATGATTGTCTTGCAGACGCAGATGATGGATTTAAAGGCTGATCCAAATATTCCTGCATCAGCATTTGTTTTAGAGTCTAAGGTCGAGCGTGGCTATGGTTCTACGTCGACAGTAATTGTTTCCGAGGGAACGCTAAAACGCGGTGATTCTTTTATTTGCGGCAATGGTGCAACAGGTCGCGTTAGATTGTTGCTTGATTCGGCCGATAGACGTATCGATGAAGCTGGTCCTTCTATTCCTGTTAAAGTTGTTGGTTTTGACGTTCCTGCTGCTCCTGGGGGGTGGCTAAAAGTTGTTTCTTCTAGTGCGTATGCAAAAGCTCGCTCTACAAAACCTGGTTCGCAGAGGCGAGCTGAAGAGCCAACAAGTTTTGGGGAAACTATTGTTGAAGAAGAAGTTACTCCATTGATTATTAAAGCCGATACACATGGCTCTTGCGATGCTGTTGAATATGCTTTAAAGGGATTGTGCCAGAAAAACAAAGATGTTGGCGCACGCCTTAAAATTCTTTCCAATACAGTGGGTGATATAATGGAGGGTGATGTTCTTCGTGCAGAAAATGCCGGAGCAACAATTGTTGGGTTTAATATTCGGGTTGAGCGTAATGCTCTTTCTAGTGCCCAGCTCAGTGATGTGAAAATTTTAATTCATCACATTATTTATCATCTCATCGAAGATGTAGAAAAATTTGTTATGAGTCGCGTTACAGTTGTGAAAAAATATAAACAATGTGGCAAGGCCGAAGTTCGTAAGGTTTTTGACATGAAGGGCCGCGGGATCATTGCAGGTTGTTATGTTACTGACGGTGTTGTTAGGCGTGGTAACAAAGTTGTCTGCATGCGTGGTGAAGAAAAGATTGGTGAGGGTACGATCAGCAGCTTGCAGAAAGAACGCAAAGTCGTTAAAGACACAATCGCTGGTTATGAATGTGGTTTTATTTGCGAAGACTTTAAAGAGTGGCAAGTTGGTGACATTGCTCTTTGTCTAGAAGAAGAAACAGAATAATTTTTAAGTTTATTTTCAGGCCTCGCTGTAAAAGCGGGGCCTTTTTTTTTCATAGAAATTTAATACTTAATAAAAAAATAATAAAAACATTTGGGAGAGGGGTATGCACTATGCTGTTTGCCGTCATCTAGTTGCCTTTTTGGTTTCCGTGGTGTCTGTTTTGTGGCTTGTTCCGCTGGTGCGTAAAGCTGCAATTAAAAATAGAATTTTGGATGTTCCAGATGGAGGGGTGAAGCTGCATGAAGTTGCTGTACCTCACTTTGGTGGCGTTGCAGTGTGTCTTGCTTTAACCGCAGGGCTTTTACCAGTTTTCCCATCGCAGACACATCTTTTGTGGCTTTATTTAGGAAGTCTTTTACTTCTTTTTCTCGGTGTTGTTGATGATTTACACATTCTTTCTGCGGCCAAAAAATTTGTTGGACAATTGTTTGTTGTTTTCTGTTTTTTGCTTTCTGGATTTGTTTTAAAAACATCTTTTTTTTCTAGCACCGTTCGCATTGCGATTTCTGGGTTGTGGATGCTTACCGTTATTAATGCGTTCAACTTAATTGATGTTATGGATGGGCTTGCTACGACGGTTGCATTTTGTGCATGTGCTGCTTTTTGTGTATGCGCATTTTGGGTTGGCAATTTTGAAGTCACACTGTTTCTGGTCGCGCTTATGGGCGCTTTGATAGGTTTTTTTTATTACAACAAACCACCCGCAAGTATTTATCTTGGTGATGCGGGAGCGCATTTTGTTGGCGGCATTTTGGCTGCGGTGCCTATGCTTATTTCGTGGAGCGAGTTTAATACATTTGGTTTTTTGGTTCCCGCAGTGATTTTGGGAGTTGCGCTTGCCGAAGTTGCAACGCTAATCTTTTTGCGGCTTCGCGCGGGTATTTCACCCTTTGCAGGTAGTCCCCATCACTTTGCAATTTATTTAAGAAATAAAGGCTGGTCTAGAATGCAGGTGCTTGCAATTGCCGCTGCTGCAACAGCAATTCTTTCTTTGTTTGCGTTTTTATTTTTCCTTGGCTATCTTTTCCTATTCGTTTTTATTCCAGGATTAATCCTTTCCTTTTTGCTTTGGTGTTTCTTTGTTTTTTCATGAAATGTTTTTAGCCATTGGCCATCACATTCTGGTTAGGTTGTATATTTCTTTTTTGTAAGTATCTAGGCCTTCTGGTGCAGGCGTTTCTAAAATTTTTGCAATTTTTGTAAGTTTCGGGTCATTCATGAGCGCCTTGAATGCTGCTGGCGAGATATTTCCCTTGCCGATATTGGTATGACGGTCTTTGTGGCTGTCAAACGAGGTTAACGAATCGTTAATGTGTATTAATTTGAGGCGTGATATGCCAACGATGCGAGTAAATTGCTTCATGGTTTTAGCGTAGCCTTCGGCGCTGTTTAAATCGTATCCCGCGGAAAAAATATGGCAGGTATCAAGGCAAACACCAATGCGTTTTTTATCATCTATTAGGTTGTAAATTTGCCGGATTTCTTCAAATGTACTGCCGATATTTGTTCCTTGTCCGGCCATAGTTTCGAGCAAGATTTTTGCTTTACCCGAATGCTTTTTTAAAACTTTATTAATGTTTTTTGCGATTTTTTTTATTCCTGTTTCAATGCCGCTACCAAGGTGTGATCCCGGGTGTAGCACAAGGTATTGAGCGCCTAAGGCTTCGCAGCGCTTAAGCTCTTCGAGCAGAGAATTTATAGAATTGGTTTCTGTTTTGGAATTTGGTGATGCGAGGTTAATTAAATATGATGTATGGATAGCAATTATTTTTACAGAAGATGCTTTTTGTGAGGTTTTAAACTCTTTAACCGCTTTTTTGTCGAGTGGTTTTGCAAACAAGCTTCGAGCGCTTTTTGAAAAAATTTGGAGTGCTGTTGCTCCAATAGATTCTGCTCGCTCAATGGCTTTTGCAAAGCCGCCTGCAATAGAAAGGTGTGCACCAATTAAAACGTTTTTCATGGTCATTTTCTCCTTTTGAACTCATCGGTTCGATGTTAGCATGAGTGTAGTCTTGGGTAAAAAGATTTGTAGTGTTTATAAGGCCTTTATATGAAATTGAATTGCAGTAGTTTGGTTGTTTGGACAAGTGCGGTAGGAGCAGCTTGTTTTTTTATTGGGGTTTTTACATATCTGGTTTACAACGACATTGTGATTATAAAGTTTTTGCCACAAACAAGTCGCATTGAAAAAACTTATTTGCAGGGTTTTTCTGGCAATAGAGAAAAAACAGTGATTTTATATACCCCTGTTTTAGATAGAAAACCACTTGAGACAAAGATTGTTTGGAATGATAATGATAAAAATGAAAATCTTTTTCAAGTAATTTCTGTATGGTTCAAACGCATGTATGTTGGAAGCTTTTTATCGTGTGATATCAGGGTGCTTTCGACAGCATGTTGTAGGGGTGATGTTTATCTTTCTCTTTCTGAAGGTTTTTTAGGCAACAATTGGTCAATATATAAAAAATGGGTGTGTATAGAGGGGCTGCTTAAAACGGTTAAAAAAGCATTTCCATTACTAAACTTTGTGCAATTTTTAATCAAAGATAATGTTTATCATGATATTCATCTTGATTTTTCGCAAAAGTGGCCTATAGAAGGATTTGCGCAAAGTTAATGTTTGATGGGAACTGTTTACACCACAAGAGTTTGCACGTAACACTGTATCTCTGATTAT
>DAOVOC010000014.1 GCA_030629865.1 bacterium | reverse complement strand
TATAAAAAACATAAGGCTGAGTTACCAAAGACTGCAGTCCACCCCAAAAAGATAATTTCTTCTTTTTCTGATGATGCTCATGCCTATCGGAATACCCTTTTAGATAATCTGTCGGAACTTTTTCAAACATTCTGAGAACAAAAAAAACACAAGCAAAAAGGCCTGCAGCACACATTCCAATCAAAATTGGAACCGTTACTATATCCTGCAATCCACTTCGCAAAAGCAGTGCACCAATACCAGACGAAACCGCTCCAGCAGTTCTAGATGCCGCCACCATTATTCCATAATAACCTTTTGCCTCTTCTGGAGTGCTTATCGAATTAACCAGCGCCCAAAACGTTGCAACAACAGCTATTGAATAAAAATCCAAAAAAGCATAGAAAAGCCACCCAAGCAACCTAAATGGGCCAGACATCGTGCAGCGCACTCCAAATACGGGGTGCATCATAAACCCAATAAACATCAGACACCCAATTCCGTATACCAAAGAAAAAACCACAAGCGCTTGTGTTCGCTTATGTTTATTTCCAACTGCTAGATAGAAATACATAAAAATCGGCAAAGAAATTATCATCAGTAGCTTCGCCCACGGAATATACGTCGCTCCAACAAAGCTTACAAAAACAGTATCTTTAAGAGGTTTAATAATTGAATAAGCGAAAATAAGGGAAGAAAAAATTAGAGAAAGATAAAGAGCTTTGGATGCTTCGTGACCTTTGAATGGCCATAAACTAGCAAACCACCCAAGCTTACTAATTTCAGATTTAACGTCCTTGCCGAATTCATCCATAATTATGGATCCTCATTTTCGACTGAATGCAATAGTCTCATCCGTACAACTAATTTCCGTACTACAAAAAGTTTTCAATTTGAGCATCTTGAAAATAAAAAACGCCCTAAAGGCTGCGTTTCGAAACGCATCCATGAACGATACCAAAACAAACAAACGGCAAAGTTATCCACAGCTTTAAGCAACAAAAACCAGTTGCATAATACGTTTATTATATTCCACCCCTCTCCAAAGTCAAACAACAAAGTTATGTCACATTAAAACACACGCAAAATATTCAACATGTAACAAACCGCCATTTTAAACCTGTAAAAAGTTAACTTTGATCCAAACTTGCTGCACTCTGCCATTAAGCGTAAAATAGATACGAATTTAAAAATTAATTAGCAAGGAATACTATGCCGCGAAATACACAAAATGAAATAACTCCCTTCGAGGGAAGACTGCTTCCAATATTGCCACTAAAAAATGTTGTAACCCTTCCAAAAGGCATTTTGCCTGTTCGCGTTGGACGCGACATTTCTGTTAAAGCGGTAGAAAAAGCGCTCAAAAGCGACCGCATAGTTTTTTTAACTGCACAAAAAACTGGCGAAACAGTCAGACCTCAACTTGCAGATCTTTTTGAATATGGAACTCGTGCTGTTATTTTACAAATGAAAAAAGATTCCGACGGCACCATGAAACTGCTTGTTGAAGGTGTTACACGTGCCAAAATGGCCGCTCCAGGAGAGTCGACAACCTATCTTGATGCCTTTATACAAGATGTAGAATCAAAAGAAGTTGAAAATTTAGCTGAACGCAAAGCTCTATCCAGAAGGCTTTTTTTAGAATTCAAGCAGTACATCTCCTTTAATGACCGTATCTCAAAAGATGCGCTTACACCCTTAAAATCCGTTAGCGACCTTGAAACACTGGTAGACTCTGTTGCGGTACACGTTCAACTAGACTTTAAAGAGAAGCAACACCTGCTAGAGATGTTCGACCTAAAAGAGAGAACAATTCATCTATGTGCGCTGATACAAAATGAAATTGAAGTTTTTAAAGCAGAAAAAAGTGTACGCAAACGTGTACAAAGCCAAATTGAAAAACATCAACGCGACTATTACTTAAATGAACAAATACGCGCTATTCAACGGGAACTTGGAAGAGAAGATTTGGGACAAGAACTCGCGGCTCTTCGAGAAAAGGCAAAAAAGCTTAAACTTCCAACAGAAACGCGCGAAAAAGTTTTATCTGAATGTCGCAGGCTGGAACAAATGCCTCCATCATCACCAGAGTCTGCCGTTAGCAGAAACTATGTTGACTGGCTTCTCTCCGTTCCATGGCACAAACAAACAAAAGATCGCGTTAGTCTTCCTGCTGCAGAAAAAATCTTGGACTCAACCCATTCAGGCATGAAAAAGGCAAAAGAACGAATCGTTGAGTTCCTGGCTGCTAAAAAATACGCTGGCGACAAACTAGAACGCGCACCAATAATCTGCCTCGTTGGGCCTCCGGGCGTTGGAAAAACCTCTCTGGCAGCCTCAATTGCACAAGCCTTAGGCAGAACATTTGTAAGAATATCGCTCGGCGGCGTTCGAGATGAAGCGGAAATCCGTGGCCATCGCAGAACCTATATCGGCGCAATGCCCGGCAAAATTATTCAAGCAATGAAAAAGGCTAAAGTTGTAAATCCACTAGTTTTACTTGATGAAGTCGACAAAATGTCGTCCGACTTGCGTGGCGATCCTTCAGCAGCTTTGCTTGAAGTGCTTGACTCCGAACAAAACAAAGGGTTTGTCGACAACTTTATAGAAGTTGAATACGACCTCTCTAAAGCGCTTTTTGTAACAACTGCCAACATAATGGAACATATTCCAGCACCGCTTTACGATCGCATGGAAATCGTCTCTCTTTCCGGCTACACACAAGAAGAAAAGCTAGAAATCGCAACTAAACATCTGATGCCCAAACTACTAAAACAATACGATTTAAAGACATCACAAGTTCAGTGTCCTAAAGAAATTATAGAAAAAATTATAAGTGAATATTCTAGAGAAGCAGGCGTAAGGCAGCTAGAAAGAATTTTGGCAAAGCTTTTACGTAAATCAATACAAGTTTTGATTGGTGCAAAACCACCAAAAAAAGTGGTTATCTCAGAAAAGATGCTGGAAAAATGGCTTGGAGCAGCACACTTCAAACCTCAACTATTTGCAACCAAAGCAATATGCGGCGTTGCAACGGGCCTGGCATGGACCGAAGTTGGTGGGGATGCCCTGGAAGTTGAAGTTACTTTCTTTAAGGGTAAAGGCGCTCTGACAGTAACTGGCCAGCTTGGCGAAGTAATGCAAGAATCTGCACAAGCAGCGCTTAGCTACGTTCGTTCAAAAGCAAAAGAAATGGGTGTAAAAACAGATTTTTATACAAATTCTGACATCCATATCCATATTCCGGAAGGTGCAATTCCAAAAGATGGACCATCTGCAGGAATCACCATTGCTGCAGCCATTACCTCAGTTTTAACCAAGATAAGCGTTAGAGACCGCGTTGCAATGACTGGTGAAGTTACACTTCGTGGGCGCGTGCTTCCTGTTGGAGGTTTGCGCGAAAAACTACTCGCAGCAGGCCGACTGGGGATAGAAAAAGTTATTGTTCCAAAAGACAATGATAATGACATAAAAGAATTTGCATCAGAACTTGGCGACAAACTAAAGATTGTTTACGCAGACAACATGGACACGGTTCTTAATGAAGTCTTAGTAACTTCGCCATTTGCTAAAAAAAAGACTGCGAAGAAAACAACGACTAAAAAAAAGGCAAAAAAGTAAACCTTCTTTGAGTCAAAACAACCTATAACCTGGATTCCGGGGTTTGACCCGGAATCCAGGAGCACTTTTATTTTCAAAATCATCTTTACTAGAAAAGTTTCTATGTACCCCGGCTTTTAGCCTGGGGTGGCATTATGTATCGTAAAAAATAGTGGTTTGCACGCTAAACATCGGCTTTTTAGAACAAATTTGCAGACAAGTGGTTTTCCTGTAATATTTTGGGAAATCACTTGTCCGCGTTTTTTGAAGAGAACACATGAAATCAGAAAAAAGGATTGTTCTAGCCCTCTGTCTATGCGCTCTTGGTGCAAACCAGGCAAAAGCTGGCTCAGGTGTTGGCTATGCTTTTACCGCCTTTGCGGCAACAGGAGTCATTGACGGTATTAGTGAATACCAAGCATACAAAACTGAAAGAAATCGAGCTCACAGAAAAAACAAACAACCAAGCAACACCAATTTTGGCTCATTCTACTTCAGTCGCCTTGTGGGAAGCCGCAAAGGTAGCGCGACACGTGAAATTCTTAGGGCTAGTCTGGTTGTTGCTGCAGGAATCTCTTGCTACACAGGCTACCAAGCCTTTTTCGGAAATATAACTCCTCCAAACCCTGGTCCTGGAACAACACTCGCAGCCCCTGGTTCTGGAACACAAAACACAAATCCGGACAATCCAAAACCAGAACCAAAAAAACCTGCTGGGCCACAACTTCCATTCCCATTAGAAGAACCGACAGGTAATTTTTCAGAAGAATTTTTTGGTTTTACCATAAGCCAAAGAAAAACGAGAAACCAATTTGCTGCAAGTTGTTATGATTCAACATTTTCCATCATGAAAGCACTTTATCTTGGTACAGATCCTAACTCCCCAAAATGGGCTAAACAATTTTGTAATGATACATGTTTGAAAAAAAATATGCATACAATCGATGAAAATTGCACTGGAGACGAAAACCAACAATGTAAAAACAAAAACCAACATTTAAGAGACTCTGGAAGTTTAGTTACCAAATTTAACAACTGGATTAAAACACAACAAAGCAAACCAGATGGTGTATTTACGCTAGATGGAATTGAAAATAAAATGGCTCAATTTATGATTCAAGACGAGCATAAAAAAGCCCTATTTGATCAAAACTCCAACACAAGAATTATAACACCTCTAATATGGCCAGGACACGTATCTGCAGCCATAGTCGGAACAAAACAAGCAAAATATTTTGTTGAAATTTTTGACCCAAACGGTTATCAAGAAAATGGCATAGATTCAAAAAGATCGCAGCAATCATTTAACCTTGCAAAACAACTGGTAACAGCCTTAAAATCCTAAGCCATAAAAATATACACCAACCCTCCTATGAGGGCGATAACGACAATTAAAAATAAAATATTGTTCATAAATGTGAGCAGATACTCTGCCCGCTCTTGTTCTTTTTTAGGCAGCTTTCCTATCCGCTTGGTGCGAATAAGCACATAAGTATTGAACAAAAGTGTGAGCAGCGAAAGTGCTACAAGCAAGAAGTAGATACTGTCTGCCTGTGTAAACCTAACGCGGTTGGGTGACTGTGCTTCGACAACAAGACGAAAAAGCACCAACGACGGCATAGAAAGTGCACTAAGTTGCATTTTATATTTATCTAGAACGGCCGTTACAAACGTTACAAGCCCCAACAAGAAAATTAGAAACATTGGCAAAAACAGCGCCACAATAGTTCGAATACTATTGTTGGCAAAGTCGATGGCAAAAACAACAGCGGGGTAGCTAACGCCCATGGTTTTATCATCAGGGTCAACCAATGCATAGATATAACCACTGTTTACATACATATTGGTTACCTTCCACGAAGGCATCGCGATCGTGTCAGAAATTCCATAATCATTTTTTTCTACTTCAAACGTCATTTCTCGTGGAGAAACACTACGGTTTTCCAAAATAATGTGCAGACGGTGGCCACTAAATGGAAAATTACGATAATCAAGATATGTTTTGATGTCAGCCAAAACCTGATAGCGCGCGGTAACCATATTCTCTGATTGAGTAATAATAGGCTTTGACCTGCTTATAATTTGCCCATCCTTAAAACTGAACCTGCCAATTGTATCCAAAGATTCTGTTCCAAGCGGAAATTTGAACCACACAACAGCATCGATAACAAATGAGTTTTTGTAAAAATCAAACGTTGGAAAGTTTTGAATAAAAATTCCAGCCTCGACGTTGGAAGAAACGCCTTTAATTGCTTCGGTAATTGCAACAGGCTTTTGGAGCGGTTCTGGGAACGTTTTCTTATGATATTCACCCCACAAAATAGCACTAACAGCCATAATGGTTACTGTTACCAACGAAAATTGAAACACAGGCTTTCGTAAAAATTCAAATATATTACGGGCAATCCGCTTACTGCCAACCTGTAATCCTTTACTAAAAATCATGCCTATAAATGCTAATCCAGCAACAATAACTCCAACTATGGCAAGCAACGCCTTGAATGGCAAAAACGCTACCAGAGCAAGAATTCCCAATAATTTTTTAAAGAAAACAAATGGAAACGTAAAAATACCAAGTCCAAAAGTTTTAAGATTGACCAACAAAAAACCAACACCGCCGTGGAGCTTTAAAAAAAAGAATCGAATGGCAATTAGTGGCCATGTAATCAGCTCTTTAACACCGATTGTAAGCCGTCCTAAGGCCCAGGTAATACGAGAAACTTTTTTTGAATTTTTTGAAACTTTTGCAGTTTTTTTTGCATCAGCACCAACAGAACCTTCCGAATATACTGGAGAATCTTGAGCATAACTTGGTAGCTGATGATTCTCACGCATCGGTCTGCGCAAAAATTCTTTAAAAAAAACAAACATCACCTTAATTGCATACCAAACGCTCAACGCCCCAATAACAACAAGATCTTTTATCCACAAAAGTACCTTGAATGGTAAAATAAACAGTATCCACCCAATAGCTTTGACCACTTTCCACACCCACAAAACAATTGTTTTGATAAGCAAAAAAGGGAAATACAAAACCACTTTTATAACTCGCCACACCGCTTTTGCTGCAACTTTTAAATGCGGCCACAACAGATCTTTAAGCAAACGCGTGAACCGGCCAGCAAACACCGCAAACCCAACGATAGTTTTTTGCACCGTTCATTTTTGGCGATGATGTTTAAAAAATTGCATAATTGATTTAAAAAACCGTTTTACGCCTCGTTTTATTTTCGTTGTCATCTTCATGGCATTATCCTTTTATCAGAGTAGTTTGCAGAGGATATGCATGCCGTGTTTTGGGATCAAAGTTAACCAAAAACCCTCCGATATCTTTTTTCTGCATCTTTTCAATTTTTTCTATAATCGCTTCCTTTGTAATCAAGCCATCAACCTGTTGCGCCGCCTCAATAACAATTGCTGCATGCAAATAGTAGGCCAAGCCCAATATATTTGGGCATTCGTTAGGGAAAAATCTTTTTATATCGTGACGATATTCTTTAACTATCTGATATTCCGCTTTAAGCGGATCTGGAACATATGAAGCATAATTAAATGGAATACCACGCGATTTTAAAATTTCTCCAACAAGAAATGTTGAGTCAATACCTAAAAACTTAGTTCCATAATATCCAGACTCATAAAAATGATTAATCAACTTAACCGTCGGCATACTGGTTGCTAGACATAAAACAATTTTGGGATCAGATTTAATAATTTGATCCGCAGTTTTAACAATATTCATGGTAAAACGGTTGTAAGATCCAACTGAAACTGGAGTAATATCATGCTTTGCTAGTGCAGAAAGAGCAAACTTTGCATTCTGCTTGCCAAAATCGCCATCTGCATGGAATAATGCGATTTTATTAATGCGTAATGTTTCTACAACATGATCAACAACATAGTCAATTTGTGGCTCTACAAAACCAAGTCCATTAACAATATATTTTAAGTCTGCTGACCGCAGCTGTTCCTCGCCTCCCCAAGGAAACAGCATGGCAATTTCACCTTTTTCAATAAGCGGCTTTACTGCCAAAATACTTCTTGTTCCCATGTTGCCCAAGAACATATCAATGTTATGCTTTTTCATCATGATTTCAACATTTTTTTTGGCAGCAACTGGCTCACCCAAATCATCGAGAGTAACAAGCCGCACCATTTTTCCTTGAACGCCACCTTCAGAATTCACACGTAAAAACCTTGCTTTGATGGCATTTTGAATTATTTGTCCATAAATTTTAAAACCGCCAGAAATAAAAGCCGACTGGCCAAAAACAATTTCATGACGATGGTCAACACGCACACGATTGACATGCTTGTCGTATTCCGGCTCTTTTCCTTCTAGCTTTTTCTTTTTTTGAGCCTGCTTACCCTGAGCTGTCAGTGGATCAACTTTTTTGATTTTAATATCGAGTTTTTTTGCTAACTCTTTCTTCTTTTCTTCTTTTTTCTTCTCTTTCTCAGCCTCTTTTCCAACTTTTTTTTGTTTTGCAGCCATCTCCACAGTCTTTGGAGCCTTTCCTTCACCTTTTAGAGCCATCACACCCACAAGTAATAATAGGCAAGCAAAACCTGCTTTAAATTGTTTCAACACTAGTTAGTCCCCCCACAAAACATATCATTAGTTTTGATCCGTTTTTAAAAAGCATTACATCAATCACGATACAGTGCTGCAAAATTCAGAGTCCACATTTTGCGGCGAGGAGCTTTTAGAATAATCCTGGCAAACCAGTTTTTACTGCTGCAGAAGGTCGTGGCACTTCTAAAATATCTGCTAAAGAACCTGCAAGCTGTAGCATCGAAACGGGATTATTGATCAACTTTCGCTCATGTCTTTTTGGTTGATAAATAACAAGCGGAACGTGTACATCATATCGATATGGCGTTGCATGCGATGTCCCTGTTGGATACTTGGTAAGCATGTAGTAAGGATGCAAAAAACAAGTCAGCTCGCCAGCTCGACCTTCAAACATCTGCTTTGCAAAAAGTTTTTTGTAGCAATCTTTATGTTTTGTTGGTTCTTTAAGATCTTCAAGCGTCCAACAATGCTTAATTCCGGGCTGCGCCTCTACAAACTCTTTAAGCTCATAGATGATTTCTATTTGTTTTTCACTCGAAAACCTACTCAGTTCAGCTTTGTTAAGAAAAAATTGGGGCGCTTCAAAAACTTTTACGATATTTTTAATCCCATATTCTTCTGAAGCAAATATATCTATTTTTTGGATCAATTCGTTTGCATCAATACGAATGGGTTTTACAAATCCTTTTGCATTAAGCACTTCGGGAATTGGCATAACACCATGATCTGCCGTAAGAATATATACCGTATCTTTTGTAGAAACAACTTTTTCCATAGTGTTCATAAATTCACCGATTTGCCGATCGAGATGATAAAGCATATCAAGTTGTTCTCGGCAGTCTGGGCCAAAATAATGTCCCGCGAAATCCAAACTACTTAGCGAAATCCAAAGCAACATCCGGTTGTTTTTGTTCTCTTTAAAATGATTTTTTACACACGCTATTCCCGCATCAATTAAAAGACTGTTGGCAAACGGTGTACGCTCATAAAGCCTAAACGGAGCAACATCGGTTGAATCAATAGTAAATGGAATATCAATTAAAGTTCCACGCGCACAGTTTTGATAATTTTGTACCTCATTATAGCAATATGGAACACTTTTTAATTTGAACCGAGGCTTCCACGTAAATGTTTTGCCCTCCGAAATTTTTTTATTTTCATTAAATTTTTCCAGCCATTCTGGGAATTCATCAAAATAGGCCTTGCTTGACGTAAGTCGCCCTGCATTGTAGTCAAACCACAAAGCTTTTCCCTTGCTACCAGCAAGAAATACCGAAGCACGATCTTTTAAAGAAATTGCGTATGCCTCGGCACTCCGCCCAGGCTCTGAGGTGAGCGCAAATTGGTCGCAAAGTGTATCTACCATCAAATTTCGCGCAGATTTTCCGTAATCATATGTCCCTGTTAATGAAAATTCGGCAGACTCTGGTGAGTTGTCGTGAGTAATAAGGGTATAGTTATTGTTTTTATCAACCAGTCCGTAGCCAGTTATACCATGAATATAGCCGTACGTTCCTGTACTTAAAGCTGCATGCCCTGTTGGCGTACTTGGCATTCCATGAGGGAAAACTGCATTGTTGTAAACAACTCCTTTGTCTAAAAGCTTTGCAATTCCACCTTTTAAATGAGGTCTAATTTTTCGCAAATAATGATGAGCAAATTGATCAACTACAAAAACTACCGCCAGCTTTGGACCTGCAACAACCCAGGATGACGGCAATAACAAAACTAGTAACAAAAATAAACGAAAAAATTTCATGAGTTTCATTTAAATACTTTCATAATAAATTTTATAAAAATTTAATATGAAAGATTATATCGCTATAGCAGTTACGGTATAAAGTATCTGTAATCACAAAAAAAGATATTGGCTAGACGATTTTCTTATCCAGCCAACACTTCTATTGAATTTTTCCTACAAAATATCAAGCAATCGCTCAATGCGTATTTGAACGCTCTCGAGCTTCATCAACGATATTAATTCAAAAATACCAGGACTTTGTATACCTCCAGTAATGGCCAAACGTAAAGCCTGGGCCAAAACGACAAGTTTTACTTCCTGATCTGCACAGATTTCCTTTGCAAGATCTAAAAGATTTGCAGCAACGCCACCATCTTGTTCCACAAAGCGGTCAAGAAACTCTTTAACAACTTGTGACATTTCTGGAACATTCCCTTTTTGAATAAGTTTTAAATCAAGCTTTTCTGGCGCTTTTGCCAAAGCGACAATTGGTTTTACAATATCTTGCAGCGTTGTTGCTCGCTCTCGATAAAGCTCAACAAGAAGTTCTAGTTGTTTACCGGTCCATGCATCACGCATCTGGAGCTGCAAAAGTTCGTCCATTTCTGCAATGCGTTCAAGCAAATCTTTGGCAGGAGTGCGACGCAAATGAACTCCATTGAGCCATTCAAGTTTTTTTATGTCAAAGATTCCAGCACTCTTGCCAACATCTTTAAGCGTAAAATGTTGCGCCAGCTCTTCGCGACTAAACACTTCCTGATCACCGTGCGACCAGCCAAGGCGTGCAAGATAGTTGATTAATGCATCAGGCAAAAAACCCTGAGTCCTATATTCATCAACAGAAACTGCCCCATGCCGCTTGCTAAGCTTTTCGCCTGGAGCGCCAAAAACCAGTGGTAAGTGGGCAAATTCAGGAGCATTAAGCCCAAGAGCTTCATAAATCAAAATTTGCTTTAACGTATTTGAAATATGATCTTCGCCTCTAATAACGTGCGAAATATTCATAAACGAATCGTCGACAACATTGCAAAAATTGTATGTCGCCATGCCGCAAGAACGAACGATAACAAAATCATCTAGTTGTTCACGCGAAACGGTTACTTTTCCACGAATTAGATCAGTGTACTCAACAAAGTAACATTCATTAGGAATTTTAAAGCGAATTGCATGAGGCTTTTCTAAATCTGCCTTTGTCCACGATCTACTACGGCATGTCCCCGGATATTTAAAACCATGAGCAGATTCGCTTTTTAGCTTTTCTAATTCTTCTTCTGAACAAAAACACGGATACGCCTTGCCTTCGCTAAGAAGTTTATGCGCTACTGTCAGGTGAGCGTTGGCACGTTTAGATTGAAAAACAGGTTCTTCGTCTGTGTTAAGACCAAGCCAGTTAAGCGAACCAACTATCACATCAACGTATTCTTGGCGAAAGCGTTCACGATCAGTATCCTCCACTCTCAGTAGAAATTCTCCACCAGTGTGCCGTGCAAGAAGCCAGTTAAAAATAGCTGCTCGCACGTTACCAATATGCATAAACCCTGTTGGGGATGGGGCGAACCGAACTCGAACCTTCTCTGCACTACTCATAACCTGCCCCTAATTATTTACTTACCATAAGCTGTAATTTTTCTTGTGCTTTTGTAACCCATTCTGAAGGCTGTTTGATACCTAAAGAATCATGGCCAGAACGTTCGTGCTGAAAAACAATCTGTCCCCAGTAATTTTTTGATTCTTCAAAAGCTTTCATAATCCAAAAATATTCACCCAAACGATACAAAGCCATCTCTCTGACAGTACTGTCTTTTCTGCTAGCCAAGGTCTTGAGCTCTGCAAGTCCTGACTTAACATTTTCTTTATCAGACAAGTCCATTTTCATAAGCGCTAATTTTGCAGAAAAAAGATCATGCAAGTCACCTTCTGACATTTTTCCAATAGCTGAATCTAAAAGCTCTCTAGCCTCTTTTTCTTGACCAAGCCCAAGCAAAGCATCAGCTTCATAAACCTTAAAAAACGATGCTATGCCGGCACCGGAATAATCGACATAAGCATTATGCGCAACATCACGAACACGCTTCCACTTGGCACCTACTGAAGCAAATTTACCTTCAACATCTTTTTCTTCAGCAGTTGCAACTTCTATATCCATAAGTTGTTGAAGCGTTTGAAGCGCAGAATGTGCATCTTCATTGAAATTATTACGATTATATTTATACCAACTTAGCCCACCAAAAACAAAAATCGATACTGCTACAGTAGAAGTAATTACAAAACGATATGGAATAACAGCATCACGAACCTGACTAAACATTTCTAAAATGGCATCCATTTTTCATCTCCCTTGTCTAAACCAAAACGTTCAACATCATTCTCAACACAAAACACATGGTATGCTTCTTCAACAGCAAGTGCAATATCACCAGCCGTTGCAGCACCATGAGCAATAAAAACAACACCATTAACCCCAAGAAGCCTCGCCCCACCAAAAAGTTTCAGTGGCGCAGGAGCAACAACGTGGCCACTCCATCCGGCTAAGGGAACAGTATTATGTTTAACAGAAAAACTGTTTAAAATAGCCTCTACTGATTTCAAAAAAATATTGCCTGTA
>DAOVOC010000068.1 GCA_030629865.1 bacterium | reverse complement strand
TTCATCGACTAAGATGTGCTTGATATTTTTTCGTAGTGATTCTGCAAATTCCGGCTTGTCTCGCAATGTGCTGTAAACCGTTAAAAGCAAGTCGTCAAAATCTAGCCCGTGAGCTTCAGCTTTTTCTTGTTCGTACAGTTGGTAAAGCTCGCGAATTTCGGCAGGAACCTTTTTACTTGCCTCTTCCCAATTGAGATTTGTTTTTAGAGTGGAAATTGAGTGCAAAATTTTTGATGGAGTCCAGCGTTTTTCTAAGCCGTATCGTTTTATCAATTTTCGTATAATTTCTGCCTGATCGTCAGAGTCGATGATTGAAAAGTTTTTTGTACCAAAGGAATCAGCTCGAGATCGCAAGAGGCGTACGCAGTACGAGTGGAAAGTGCCAACAAATGGTAATTTTACATTTTCGTCAAGAAGAGAAGTAACACGCTTTCGCATTTCTTTTGCTGCTTTGTTTGTGAATGTTACTGCAATAATTGATGCAGGGTCTGCCTTGCAATGCTTTATCAGATGGGCAATGCGTGCAGTTATTACACGTGTTTTACCGGAGCCTGCGCCCGCAACTACTAATAATGCGCCTTGTGAACTTTCTACCGCCTCTTTTTGATTTTTGTTCAATTGCAGCATGCTTTCCTAACGTGTTGTAGCTAGCATTTGGTGATTACAAATTTGTCTTCAGGATATATTAACTATTTACATTTCTTACTTATGGAAAGTGCTTTTCGAGAGTTGTTGTTGGGTAGTAGTTTGCCAAAGCTTCCATAAAACTTTCTTGAAGCTGTTTTAGATGTTCTATTGAGTTAGACTCAAAGCGTAGAGAAAGGTGTGGTTCTGTATTTGATGCGCGTATTAGACCCCAGCCAATAGGAGTTTGAATGCGTGCTCCGTCGATTGTAACAACTGAACATTCTGGCTTTTTAGAGAAAAACGATTGAATTGAAGCTATAATTTTTTCTGCGGTTTGTCTTTTTTTGTATGGCAATTTTATTTCGTTTGTACTGACGGTTGGTGGCATTGCTGCAACAAGCTCTGCAAGTGATTTGTTTTCTATGATTAGAAGTTCCATAAGTCTTAGTGCTGCATAAATTCCATCATCATAGCCAAAAAATCTGTCTCTAAAGAAAAAGTGACAACTTACTTCTCCACCGAAACTAGCTCCTTCGCGTTGCATTCTGTCTCTTATTGCGCAGCTTCCCGTTTCTGACATAATTGCGTTGCCACCGGCGGCTTTTATCATGGTTTCGATAACCCCTGAACTCTTTATGTCGTATACAACAGTTGATCCTGGGTGGTTTTTAAGTATTGAGATGCCAAAAAGCGCTACCATTTGATCTCCTAATACCAATTGTCCGGTGTTGGTAATTGGAGCCATTCTGTCTGCGTCACCATCGAATCCAATGCCAAAATCTAAATTGTTTTCTTTAACTGTTTTTGCTAGTTGCTTGGCATTCTTTTCACGTGTTGGATCGGCTTCGTGCGCTGAAAATGTTCCATCCACAACTTCATTAATTAGGATGACGTTTTTCCAATCCATTACTTTTGTTAGAAGAGGGACAATAGTTGCTGCGGCACCTCCGCAACAATCAATTGCGCATTTTATATCTTTACCAACTAGGTGTATGAATTTTTTGTGAAACCATGCGATATATGGAGATACAGCATCTTGAATTACAACTTGGCCTGGTGTGCTGGAAGGCTCTTTGAATTTTTTTGTTTCAGTAATTTCTGCAATCTTTTTTATTTCCTTGTCCCAAAAAGCCTGTCGGCCATGGAATATCTTAAAACCGTTATATTCTTTAGGGTTATGTGACGCAGTAACCATGATGCCGGTGGTCGTTTGTGTTGTGAAAAGGTGGTGTGAAAGCGCTGGAGTTGGAATAAGACCGAGATCGATTGCATCAACTCCCAGGGAGATGCATGCTTTTAGGACATTATCTTTAATTGCTTTTGAATGCACGCGTCCATCCATTGCAACGGCAATTGTTTGTAGGTCAGGTGTTTTCGTTAAAATATGGGTTACAATGCCCATGGCTATATCGAAAGAGTCTTCTACCGAAAAATCTTTTCCCACAATTCCTCGTATGTCGTACTTGCGGAAAATTGAGTTGTTCACATGGTCCCTTTCGTATATTAATTCCTTGTAGTTGCGGGCAGCGAAGCCAACCGCTCATATAGCTTAGGTCAAAAGGCGCGTGATGATAAGGGCAATTTGCTCTTTGTTGACGCCGTTCGTATGCTGACAGTACGTGGTATGTTTGTAATGTGTTATTACATTGTTTTCACGGAATTTAAAGGTATAAATCATGATTGATATGGCTTTGCTTAGAGGTGAGCGTAGTGAGGTGGTGCAAACCGCCATCTTAAAAAAAGATCCCGATTTCAATGTTAAACGGCTTGTAGAGCTTGATAATGCGGTTCGTAAATTGCGAAATAAAATTGAAGAATTAAGGGCGGAGCGCAATAAGTTGGCTTTGCTGGCATCTGGTGGTGTAACTGAAGAAGTTCGTTCCAAATCAATTGAAGTTGGCAAAGCGATCAAAGAAAAAGAAAAATCTATTATCGATATCGAAAAAGAATTTAAAGCTTTGGCTTTGCGGTGTCCAAATATTTTGTTCGAAGATGTTCCCGCAGGAAATAAAGAAGCGAACAAAGTTGTCAAAACGTGGGGCGAAAAACCTAAGTTTGCTTTTCAGCCACAAAACCATCTTCAGTTGAATGAAAGTCTTGAGTGGTTTGATTTTGAAACCGCCGCTAAGATGAGCGGAGCGCAGTTTGCTTTGTATCGCAAAGATGCCGTAAAACTTATGTATGCACTAACTCGTATCATGCTCAAGCATAATGCAGAAAATGGGTTTGAACCTGTTCTACCGCCATTTTTGGTGAACAATGCAGCAATGGTTAAAAATGGTTCTCTTCCAAAATTTGAAGGTGATTTTTACAGCACCAAAGAAGATGATTTGTCACTTATTCCAACTGCTGAAGTAACGCTTACAAATATGTATGCAGATTCAATTTTGGATCAAAAAAAACTACCTCTAAGACATACTGCCTGGACAAGCTGTTTTCGGCAGGAAGCCGGCGGATACGGTGCTTCTGAAAGAGGTCTGATACGAATTCATCAATTCGAAAAAGTTGAATTATATTCATTTTGCGAGCCAGAAAAGTCTGAAGAAGAACTTAAATTTATTGTTAACGTTGCAGAGGGCCTTTTACAAAAACTTGGCTTGCATTATCAGGTTTCGCTTTTAGCTGCTCAAGACACATCTTTTGTTTCGGCAAAAACATATGATCTTGAAGTGTGGCTTCCTGGACAGGGTGCTTTTTACGAAGTTTCTTCGTGTAGCAATGTTGCCGATTTTCAGGCACGTCGTGCAAAAATTAGGTTCCGTTTACCAGAGAGCAAAGGTGTAAAATTGGTACATACACTTAATGGATCTTCGTTAGCATTGCCCAGGCTTGTCGTTGCATTAATGGAAACCTATCAAAAGTCTGATGGGACTATTAAGTTGCCTGATATTATAAAAAAAGAAATGGATTTTCTTTGGTGATATGGGGCTTGATTGGAGTAATTACCCATGAAAAGTAATATTCGAGAAGAGATTCGTAATCTCAAAATTTTCTCTAAACGCCTTGTGCACAGTGCTATGGCTGGTGATTATGCTGCTGCATTTAAAGGTACTGGATTTGAATTTGATCAGATCCGAGAATACGTTGCAGGGGATGATGTTCGTTTTGTTGATTGGAATGCATCAGCAAAGGCTGGATCTTTAATGGTTAAAGAGTGTGTGCCAGAACGAGATAGGACTATTATTTTTGCCATAGATTGTTCGGCTTCCAATCTTTATTCTTCACAGGAAAACTTAAGGAAAACTGTTATTTTACAAGTGGCTTCTGCATTGGCGTTTATTGCCAATAATACACACGATAAAGTTGGCGCGCTTTTATTTAGTGACACTGTGCATCAGTGGTTTGCTCCAAAGTGTGGGGAAGGTCACATTGCTAAGATTTTAGAGAGTATTTATTCCATTACTGCTTCTGGAAAAGCGACCAATTTTTCTGAGTGTTTTAAATTTTTGGCCGATCTTCGTAAAAAGAATGCGGTACTTTTTGTTATTTCCGATTGGATTGCTGGTTGTGATGAGAGTAGTCATGAAGGTTATATTCAATATGAGCGTCTGTTAAAGCTTATTTCTTGTGAATATGATCTGGTTGCGGTTCGAGTTCTTGATGAATGCGAATATGATTTTCCACGCGTTGGTGTTACATATGTGCAAGATAGCGAGTCTGATGAAGTTATAATGATTGATGCACATAGCGAGGAATTACAAAGGTGTTTAAAAGCCCGTTCGTCTGAACAAAAGGCTTTGTTTGAAAGTTTTGGTGCTGATGTTCTCGATTTGACGATTGGGAGTGATCTTGCTCGTGAGTTTGCGTCATTTTTCCATAGAAGAATTGGAAGGCAGGTGTAATTATGCTGCCTGAAGTGCAACTAAACGATATTTATGGATATATTTACGTTTCTTTTTGGCAGACATTTTGGGGGAAATTTTTAATTGGTTCAATATTTTTTGCCGTTATAACTTTTTTCATTTTTGCATGTTTTTATATTATCCGTCGGCGTAGAGCTTGTTGTACACCGGAACAAGTGGCTTTAGCAGTGCTTGAAGGGCTTGAAGTGCGAGTTTGTGTTAGCCGAGGCGAGTTTAAGAGCTTATATTTTGACTTGACACGTGTAGTAAAATTATATTTACAGGAACGTTTTGAAATTAGAACATATGATAAGACCGATTGTGAAATTGTCGTTGCTCTTGGTGCGGCAAAGCATTTCAAAAGAGTTATTGATATTGTGCAAGTAGTTTTGCAGGGCGCTCAAGGAGTTCGATTTGCCAACGAAGTAGCGCTAAAGAAGCAAGTTGTGCGTGATATAAAGCGTGTAAATAGTTTAGTGGCGTTAGGCATTGTGTATGTTGAGCGCGAAAACAGTAAAAAGAAGAAATAATAAAAAATAAATAGCAAAACATTCCGGGGGGAAAATGTCCGCCGGATGTTTTTTCTTTTTAGTGAAGATGGTTTGTTTAATTGAATGCGGAGCTAGTTGTGAATGATTTGGTATGGAATTCAGACAAATTCCCTGCGCACATTTATATTCACTGGCCATTTTGTCAGCGTAGATGTTCGTATTGTGACTTTGTTGCTCTGCAAAATCATCAACAATTTGCCGATCGATATCATCTGGCATTGTGT
>DAOVOC010000100.1 GCA_030629865.1 bacterium | reverse complement strand
TGTTTGATTTTGGTGATTCATAGATTCTGTTTTCAAATTCGGCCCACTCAGTGGATTCATCTTCCCATGGTGCTGGCGGAAGGGGTTTTGAAGAGTTGGTAGAGACTTCTCTTGTAAGCTCTTTGCCACACGAGTCTTCCTGCATGAAGTTTTTTGAGCCATTTTCTGGGAATTGCTTTTGTGCCATAAAATGATCCTATAAGTCCGCCATCACCATCTTTGTATGAATTTGTTGCCGGGGCCGGTGGAAAAATATTGTTGTTGGTGAATTGGTCGATTGCTATTGCCGTTGTTGTACCAACGTCATTTGTGCATTGGTGCATTCCGTGATTTTTCCATAGGGCAAACCGGATTAAACAGTCTTTTCCGTTCCAGCCTTTATTCACAGCGAGGCTGTCGGCCATTGACATAAGCATGCTCGAGTCGTCGGTCCATTGGCTTGCTTTCAATTTCCAGCAGCCACCTTCAACTAAGTCAGTTTGTTTTGGGTAATTGGTATCTGAAGGGTTTGCGCCGGGTTGTGAAAATTCGCGACTTGCCCCAAAAGCATCACCGATAATATTTCCTAGAAATGCTCCAGTGGCGCGATCTTTTTTTATTGCATCAGTGCAAAATGAAGTTATGTTGGAAATTATACAGAGTGTTAATAGATGAATGTTTTTAAGATTCATATTTTATCCATAAAAAGTTGAGTGTTAATTCCCGCTTTCCCTAGCGGTAGGTAGAGTTTTTTGCTCGAGGTCCGATAATTCCTCTTATGGGAAAAGTAAGAAGGCGCATCCGAAGACGCGCCTTACTTCTGTGGTTGGTCTGGGTTTCGAGCCATCTGCTTTAACACATCTGACACGATCTCAGCGCCAACCACGTTTATGACTTTACAGTATTAATAAGTGTGGATACAAGCCTTTTGGAAAATAAAATGAAATAAAAAATACAATTTATTTCGATAGCCTCATCTAGAGGCTATTTGCGATTTCGATTGAACATGTTTTTTCTAGAATAAAAGTTTTTTGGTATTTGCTCAAAAAAGGCCTGCGAGGATCGCCTGTAAGCTTGTAGTGCCAATGTTCCATAATGTTTGTGCCGCGTGAATGGATTCGTTCTGTTTCGGCGAGGTGCGGCGGCGGCGTTTGAGGTTTTTCTAATCGGAATTAATTTACGTGTTGGGGGGGTGCTTTGGTTGCGCTTTGTTTGAGTTTCTAATATTTTATAGGAGAAATAAGAAGGCGCATCCGAAGACGCGCCTTACTTCTGTGGTTGGCCTGGGTTTCGAGCCATCTGCTTTAACACATCTGACACGATCTCAGCGCCAACCACGTTTATGACTTTACAGTATTAATAAGTGTGGATACAAGCCTTTTGGAAAATAAAATGAAATAAAAAATACAATTTATTGCAACAGAGCTTTTCTGTGCTGTTTTTCGACTGTTTTTATTAAGCTTTTTGTTGAAATACCTATTTTTTATTTCAAATTTGTGTTTTTTTTCTATTTGAATAAGTTTGTGTAATAGGCGATGTTTTAATTGTTAAATAAGGACTTTAGTATGAAATTCTTCTCAAAGAACTTCTTTTTTTCGCTTTTTTGCTTATTTTGTCTTTGTTTTCAGGTAAATGCCACTATCATTATTGTTCATGGTTTTTATTCTGTTAAGGGTAAATGGTTTAAACCTGGCGGATATTTTTTTGAGGGGGTAAGGAAAGGGGCTGGTGATGCTGATATCATTCCATTTTTATGGAATGGTGGTCCAACAGGTCTTTCTAGGCTCGAGGCGGCGAAGAAATTAATTGATGTAATTTGGAAGAAGCGTGACAAGTCGATAACTTTGATAGGGCATAGCCATGGTGGAAATGTTATAAATTTGGCTGGTTTGCTTATTCAGATGGCACAAGAGGATATTTCTTCAAGCAATATTAGGTCAGAAATCGATTCGATTAGCGAGCAGATGTTGTATTTGAGTTCTCGTGAGTCTTTGTATACAGAGCTTTATTATTATTTAGGTAATGCGTATAAAGCTTTACTAAATGGCGCTTTTCTGTTGGGGCATCCTATAAAGGCGTTCAAAAAACATGTTAGGTGCATTGACAAAAGAGTGCGAAGAATTGTTCCTGCCGGTAGAAATAAAAAGGGGTCGAAGCGACTTTATAACGTGCGTTTGCGTGAGGCTGTTAAATCTGTTCGGCAAAAAATAATGTCTAATTCTAAGGAAAAGCATAAAAAAATGCCTTTAATAAAATATGCATATTTATTAGGAACTCCAGCTGATGAAATTGCGTATCGCCCTGCTGTTAAATTTATTAAAACTACGGTATTGATAAGATCATCCGGCGATAATATTCAGAATTTTATAAGTCCTTATGGAGATAGATATGCTGCTAGGAGCGGTGTTCTTAATCTTGATCTTTCTATTGCTAATTCAAAGAAAAAGCAAGATGAAAATTATGGGCCTGACCATAGTGAACTTGTTTCTAACGAAATTGGAATTGCTATTTCTAAGATTTCAAAGTTGATTGATAGTTGTTTTGGTGAAAAAGTTCCTCTGGATGCAAGTGTTGTTGTTTTTAAAGATGGCTCTTCTCCTTCTATCTCTAGTTAATAGATATTTTTCTGTCAAATTGATTCTTTTTGACCATTTTGTGGCGTTGTTGCATAATTAAATGAAGAAAAGTGCGGCTTTATAGGCCGCACTTTTC
>DAOVOC010000037.1 GCA_030629865.1 bacterium | reverse complement strand
TTTTAAACTGGTACCGCGAAAACGAAATGATCGACGGATTTTAATAAAAAAAGAGGGCGAGGGATCCGCAATGGATCGCCCCCGCCCCTGTGTGGGTGTGGAGATTGTCGCTTTGGCTTATACAGCCGAGCTCAAAGTTTTTCCAACATTTTTTATTCCAAGTGCCGTTCGTATCAACTGGCTTACGCCACTACTGGCAGTTTTTTCTGCAGTTTGTGCAACACGCTGGGAAGTTACTGCTAGTTGCTGAAAAATTGCAGCAACAACACCTTCAACAGCGTCTCTAGCGATTGTGTCAAGCTCAGTTGCCGATTCCCTACACGTATTTTTAACGCCATCTGCAACTTCACGACCTTTGTCTTTAACTTTTTTTGCAACAATCTTTCGCATTTCTACTCCAGTTACTGCTTGACCGTTTTTTGCTACAGCTTTTACAAGGCCACGAATGCCGTATACCATGTTTTCAAACTGCTGCGCAACGTCGCGAATTTGGGCAAAACTAGCTTCCAGGTCTTGGCTAGCTTGTGCTCTGCCAGAAGCTGTAAAACTTGCTATCGCGATAACGATCATTAATTTTTTAAACATTTTTTTCATAATTTTTAGCTCCTCTCTGCCACACTTTCATTACAAGTACATGTTACAAGAATGAAACCCACGGAACAAAAGGGGCCAAAGGCACGTTAAAAAAGTGAGGTTTTTGAGCAAAAATGACATTTACAAGCAAAGAAGCTCAAAAACAATTGGTTAAAAAAGAAACAAGGGCCAGGAGAATTCCCAACCCTTGTAAACCTGATAAATCAAATAAAAATTAACTATTAGATTAGACCTCATAATCTCCGGATGCTCTAGCCTCTTCAGCACCGTTAGAAAACGCAAATTTTTTCTTTTTCAAATAATCACGCCATTTCTTTTGAATAAGCTTTACACTTTTTTCTTGATTAAGAATTTTTTGCTGTTTTATTGCTTCAACTTCTTTATCTTCTTTATCTTCTTTAGCTTCTTTAGCTTCTTTATCTTCTTTAGCTTCTTTAGCTTCTTTATCTTCTTTAGCTTCTTTATCTGCCAAGGCAAAAAGAACACTACCAGTAACAGCAGCTACAGCACTTGCGCTACCGCCAACAAACAAAATAAATTTTTTAGCTTTAGGGCTAAGCTTGATTTTGCCTTTTTTAGCAAGAACAAGAATAGTACCTACAGTAGCAGCACCAGCAAGACCGGTTCCGGCAGCAATTGTGCCAACCAATTTAGCGTTAGGGATTCTAATCGCTGAACCATCTTGAGCAGCAAAAGCAGCAACAACGGCCAATGCGATACCTTTAATCATTTTCTTCATATTTTTTTCCTTATACTTGCACCAAAACTACGGCGCAACGCTTTTTTTACAACATACGACACTACTTCCTTCGACTCTTGTGACTTTTACCGGGTTTGCCACTTGAGTACTCAGGATTAAAATTCTCTCATATTTTCTAATTGAAGCAAGCGGAGTGTAAAAAATGGCGCTTTTTGAACAAAAACGACATGCTTTAGATTTGATTAAACATTGCGCTCACGCAACCGACAAATAAATTCGTGTGCCTGGCGTGGCGTTAAATCATCAGGATCAATGGCATTAAAAGCATTCAATGTCGCTTTAAGTCTTTCATTTTCATCCAAAAGTTTTTTTAATTCACCAGAAACATGAGAATCTACCGCACATGCTGGGGAAAACGTTTTTTCGCCACTTTCCATAGAAATCAAAAGTTCTCTGGCCCGTGCAACAACTTTGTCTGGCAGATTAGCCAGCTGTGCTACTTCGATACCAAAACTTCCTTCAGCTGCACCTTGTGCTAACTTGTGCACAAAAACCATGCCAGAAGAATTACGCTTACACTTTGTATAATAATTTACAATTCCCAAAAACTTATCCTGCAGATGAGTTAATTCATGATAATGTGTTGCAAAAAGACATCGTGCTTTGACTGTAGAAAAAAGATATTCGATTATCGCTTGGGCAATTGCCATGCCATCAAAAGTACTCGTGCCACGCCCAACTTCATCCAAAATCACCAAGCTTTTTTCAGTTGCCTGCTGGCAGATAGCGGCAGCTTCTTCCATTTCGACTAAAAATGTACTCTTGCCAGCAGCTAAATTGTCTCCAGAGCCAATTCTGGTAAAAATTCGGTCCGATATAGGTAGTTGTGCCTTTTTTGCCGGCACAAAGCATCCCGTTTGCGCCATCAGCAAAATGAGCGCAACCTGCCGCAGATACGTTGATTTACCACCCATATTGGGACCAGTAATAATCCATAACGATTCTTTGTCAGTTAACTTGGTATCATTTGGCACAAATTCCCCGAACTGCAGCGAACGCTCTACAACGGGATGTCGTCCATCTTCAATAATAATGTTGCAAGAATCATTAAAGCTTGGCCTTACATAGTTATTGTCATAGGCAACTTTTGCAAAAGATACTATGGCATCCAAAACAGAAAGAGCTTGTGAAATCTCGCGCAATTGTGGTGCAAACTCGAGAACTTCAGCTTTAACACGCTCAAAAACTGCAGCTTCAACAGATTCAATTTTTTCGCGCGCTTGTACAATTTCCACCTCGAGCTCTTTAAGTTCTTCGGTTATGTATCGCCTACGCCCCACCAGAGTTTGCTTGTGAACATATCGCTCTGGAATTTTTTTGACATGAGTGTTGGTAACTTCGATCGAATATCCAAACGCATCGGTATAGCGCACTTTTAAACTTTCGATGCCAGTTTTTTTAACTTCTTCGCGCTCAAGAGCCAAAATTGCTGTCTGGCTGTTTTTAACCAATAATCTAAGTCTGTCCAACTCAAGATCAAATCCATCTTTAATTGGATTGCCTGAACCATCCGAATTAACGGCCGCTGTAAGCAATTCAACAAGCTGAGGTAAAAAGTGAAGCTGGCCAAGCAAAAAACTTGCCATGGATGCTCTTTTAATGGTTTTTAAAAGCGAAATTATATCTGGAAGCAATTTGAGCGACTCATTGAGCTGTAAAAAGTCCGCAACAATCGCCCTTTGCAAAACAAGCCTGCCAACAATACGTTCCAGATCTGCAACTTGACCAAGTAGTCCAGAAAACCGCATCAAAGTTGTAACTGAAGAAAGAATTGATTCGACTAACTCTTGCCGCTGCCCAATAGCCTTTTGACTAACCAAGGGCCGCAAAAGCCATTTTTTAATCGTTCTTGACCCCATGGCAGTTTTTGCATGGTCAATAATAGAAAGAAGCGTGTTTTTACGCCCACTGTCGTGACTATTGCGTACAATTTCCAAATTTTTCTGTGTAGCGGCATCAAGAACCAAAAAATCATCCGGCTGATAAAATTTTATGTCATGAATTTGTTCAAGAGCCTCTTGGTTATTTTTTTCCAAATATTTTGCCAGCACCCCAACACCACAGGCTAATGCAGGATTTTGGCCAAGATGGCTACAGACCTGCGCTTCAAAATGTCCCTGCAAAAAATCCGAAAGCCATTCTTCAGATGCCCATGATGTATCTAACCCATTTTTTGTTAAAAACGACAGCTGATTGTTCTTAAAAGTTTTTTTATAAATATCAGCAAAGCTTACCTGGTAACCGTGTGCTGAAAAGAACTTTTTAAAAGAATCACACTGACGCAGGCGAGGCAACAAAACCTCGTCTGGTAAAAAGCGTACTAATTCTGATTCAAGCTGCCGAAAACCACCATGAGGAATAACGGTTGCCATAAGCTTTGATGTCAAAAGCTCGCCAAAAACTAGTCCCCAACTATTCATACCAGGCCAAAACGCAAAAATATACGATGCAGAGCGATCATCGAGCATAGCCGAATCAGTTAAGGTACCAGGCGTGTAAACGCGCGTTACCTTACGTTGCACAACAGTTCCGGGCTTTGGCTTAGTAACTTGGTCGCACACCGCAACTTTAAAACCACCTTTTATCAATTTGAGTAAATAGTGATTCAGTGCGTGAAGCGGAACACCACACAATGGAACGTCTTTACCATTACATTTTCCGCGTTTCGTAAGTGTAATGGCTAAAAACGCAGATGCTGTTTTAGCATCATCAAAAAACAATTCGTAAAAATCACCGACCTGAAACATCAAAACAGAATCTGGAAAGTCCTCTTTAATGGCAAAATATTGCTCCATAAGAGGAGTAAGCTTTTTTTTGGCCATGATGTTTTTCAAAATAAAATCGGGCAAAATAGTGATTATAAGACAAAATGTACCGCAGCCTACCAAAAATGGCCAGCAAATACCTCTTGCTTAGCACCATTTTTCAACTACGCTATAAGTTATAGGTTAATATTGTTTCATTTTATTGAATGTGGAAATCCATGCCTTTAAAACGATGCCAAAGCTGTGGTGTTCCTCTTGTAAATGACAAAGTTTTTGGGAAAGAGAAAGATAAATCAAAAAACGAAGTCTATTGCACCTTTTGTTATAAAGAAGGTGTTTTTACAGAACCTGAAATTACAATGGAAGCAATGATCGAAAAATGCACCGCAATTCTTACCCGCCAATCAAAAATCCCTCAAGAACAAGCAAATAAAATCATGAACACAATTATTCCACAGCTAAAGCGATGGCAACACTAACACTCACCCTGCCCGAGCCATAATTTTTTCTTGATTAAGTTTGTAGGTGCCACAAAGCCCAACACCTAATGCGTCTGTCACATCATTACGAACAGCGCATTTAAAATTTTGCAGTGCTGGGTACATAGCAAAAAGAACTCGTGCCACCTGGTCTTTGCCCGCCCCGCCAAATCCTGTTACAGCTTGCTTAACTTCGCGTGGCGAAAATTCAGACAACCTTAAGTTTTTCTGATGCGATAAAAGATATAATGCGCCACGCAAATAACCAAGTTTTAAAAATGTTTGAGCATTTTTGCCTAAAAACGGTGTTTCCAGGGCAATTATTGAGACATTATGTTCGATAATTTTTTTGTTCATAAAGTCAAAAAAGCAACCAACTCGAGTCGGAATTGACTCCGTTGATTTTTGCTCTAAAAACCCTAGATCTATCAGCTGTGCGCTCGAACTTGAGCATGCAATAATCGAATATCCAGCAACACGAAGTCCTGGATCCACTCCCAAAATAGCGTTCTGCACTCTGTCCCCTTTTCCCCATCATGCAAATTCATTCATTCTTATAAGTGCAACACATCATACTAGTATTTATTTACTCTTAAAAAATATCGGAGATAAAAAAATGAAAAAGAAATTATTATTTCTAATCTTGTCCGCAAATATATTTTCAACAAACATTCTTAACACAACTCAAACAACACATAATATTGCGATCATCGAAAAAATACCTGCAGAACTTTGGATTTTTGAACCACAAAAAGCTGCACTTGCCTACACACTCGAATTATATCGAGGAATTACATACCCTCCATCACTTTCATTAAACACACTGCGCAAGTTGTTGTGTTGCGATACTCCTTCACAGTGTAGTCACGAACACCATCCGTTACTTCAGTCACGAATTAACGAACATATGCAACTTGTAAATACAGCAATCAACAATCTAATCTCAGCAGAAGGACCACTAAAATTACAAAACCTATGGGAAGCTTCTCCATTTGCAAGTGGATACACTCTAAATATTGAACAACTTGATTTAACTACTAGTCCAATTACAACACTAAATATCACTTATGCTACAGCTAAAAATCCACCAGAATATACCACAACGCTCTCAAATTATTCTGCACAACTATCTGCAAACGATATAATAAGCCGTCTTTTTACAAATCAAATTCATCTTATATCCAAATCAATTCTACATGCAGTAAAAAATAATGAACTTGGAGCTATAGACGTATTCCAATCAATTATTTATCCAGCACTATCACCAACGATCCAGTCCATTCTCGACGAAAGCATCATGCAAAAAATAACGACTTATTGCACAAAAAGGTCAAACCGAACTGTTCTAAATAATCTTGCTAGACTTTCTTTTTTTAAAAAACTCAACCTAAATCACAACAGGCTCTCGGAATTCCATTGTTACTTCAAAAACCTAGACAATCTAGAAGTAGTTAACCTTCATCGTAATAATATGGTTTCTAATAATGTTTTGAAAAAATTTCTATTAAACGCACCAAATATAAAAAAACTTGATCTAAGCTCGTGCGATCTAGTTGATATCCCTCCCAAAGTAAAAATGCTCGAATATATAGAAGAACTAAATTTAAATAACAATCCTAAATTAAATTCTGAAGATATCAGAACACTGTTTCAGTACATACCATGGGTAAAAAAAGTTGACTTCAGCCACTGTGAATTAAATGCTTTTCCTAGATCGATAGAACACAAAGAATATTTACGTGATAAAAAAGAACAAGGTGAAGAAATAACTGAAGAAGATGATCCAAAAATATCTCAAGAGCTTGAAGAACTCATTATGTCATACAACCCAGAGTTAGATGTAGAAGACCTTGATGGCGTATGTAAACTTTTTCCTAATCTTAAAATTTTAGATTTAAGTTATTGCGCCTTAACGCTAGAAATCTTCCCAAATGTCTCTGGTCTGCAAAATCTTGAAGAACTTAACATCGAAGGCAATGAAGACTTAAACCCACTAGTTCTTGATACCCCCTACTATAACTGGCTGCCCAGCTTAAGACGCCTTAATTTAAATAACACGGATCTGCACATCTTGTTCTCAACTTTCAGAGAAGATGCACCACTCGAAGAGCTGCATCTTAGAGAAAACGAAAACCTTGATATTGCAACAGTCGCTAATGTAGCAACACACTTAACTAACTTAAAAAAACTCGATCTATCAATATGTAATGTTCAAGAAGTTCCAGAAGAAATCGGAAGCCTAAGTACACTTGAAGACTTGTCAGTTGAATTTAACGAAAACATCGATAAACCTTCGTTAAACACTGCACTTGGAAATTTTGGTCAACTAAAGAAATTAAACATTTCTGTATGCAATCTAGAAAATGAACTAGATGAAATAAATAACATGTCTGATCTAGAAGAACTAAAAATTTTTGGAAATAACTCCTTTAACGCGGATACCATAAACACTGACGAAACCAATCCAAGCATTCAAGTTATCGATTTACGCTACTGCAATATTCCAGAAACACATCCAAAAATTAAAATATTAAAAGAAAAAGGAATTACAGTTCTTATTTAGCCGTGAAGTTCTCAAACATCGTCAAATCGCGTAAGTGGGCCACTAAAGGCGACATGAAATGTTCCGGTTGGCCCGTTGCGTTGCTTACCAATAATTACTTCTGCAAGATCTGGATTATCCGTGTCAGGGTGATAAACCACATCTCGATAAATAAAGAAAATCACATCACCATCCTGCTCAATAGCACCAGACTCACGCAAATCTGAAAGCATCGGCCTTTTATCAAGACGAGATTCAAGAGAACGAGAAAGCTGAGAAAGGGCAAGAACTGGAATATTTAGTTCTTTAGCTAATGATTTTAGGCTACGTGAAATCATAGATATTTCTTGCGTTCTATTTTCATAACGCTCGCCACCTGTAATCAACTGCAAATAATCAATAACAATCAACTTAATATCATGCTTCGCTTTGAGTCGACGCGCCTTTGCCCGCAGCTCCATAATTGAAAGAGATGGCGAATCGTCAATAAAAATTTCTGCTTCAGAAAGTTTTGCCGCAGCATTGGTGAGCTCAACCCATTCTTCAGAAGTAATATTAGCATTGCGAATTTTGTGATGAGGAATTCCTGATTCAGAAGAAATCATACGAAGAACTAGCTGCTCTGATGACATTTCTAGAGAAAAGACGGCAACAGAAGCTCCTGTTTTCCATGAGTTAACAGCCATATTAAGCGCAAGAGCAGTCTTACCCATAGAAGGCCGTGCAGCAAGAATAAGAAGGTCTGCATTTTGCATGCCTGATGTCATTTCATCAAACTGAGAAAATCCTGTACCAAGTCCTGTTAAGCCGCCAGAACGCTCACTAGCTTCAGATATCCGCTTGAATGCAGCCTTGAGAATATGGCTCAGTGGAACAAAATTTTTAGTGTCAATTTTGTTTGCAACTTGAAAAATCTTTCTTTCGGCCATATCTAATACAGAATCAACCGAAAGACCTTTGAGGTCATAACAAGAACCGATAACCTCGGCAGACGATGTTATAAGTCCACGCAACAAAGCTTTATCTTTAATAATTTTTACGTGTTGCCCCACAAGCCCAACAGCAGGAATTTGTTCCTGAAGTTCGACAAGATATTCAACACCGCCACATTCTTCCAAAATACCGCGAGATTTGAGCATGTCAT
>DAOVOC010000099.1 GCA_030629865.1 bacterium | reverse complement strand
ACTTTTGTTGCCTTAAACACCATAGTTGATCCGATTTGGTGTGCTCGCATAATTGCTGCAGTGTCTGTGGTGAAAAATGGTTTGCCTGTGCCGGCAACAAAAATTATGACTTTTTTATCTTCTTTTGCCTGCTTTATATTTTTCTCTGTAATTTGTAGTGCAATTTTGGGACATTCAATAGCGCTTAGAGTTTCGGAGTTGACTTCTTCTTGTGACAGAAGATCCTTTAGAAGGACCCCGTTCATCATAGTTGCTAGCATGCCAACGTGATGCCGTGCAGATCCGGTAATGCCTAAAGCTTTACCGTGTTGGTTGCCTCTGAAAAAATTGCCACCACCAATAACAATTCCAATAAAATATTTTTTAGAAAGTGTTTTAATTTGTTGTGTAATTGAACGAATAGGCAAATTTTTTGTGAAATCGACATTGGAAGAGCTCCTGTTTTCTTGTGGAAGAGAAAGGAGCTCGCCAGATAGCTTAATTAATAAGCTTTTCACAGTTATCGACCGATACCGAAGCGCTTATAGCCTTTTATCGAAAGTTCAAGGCCTAGCTCCTTGCCAGCAGCTGCAACGTGAGCTGCAACGGAAAGCTTGTCGTTTTTAATAAATTTTTGGTGAACAAGGCAGTAATCTTGTTGGAATTTTTTTTCTTTTCCAACCAAAATTTTGTCAATTATTTGTTCTGGTTTGCCGCTTGCCTTAAGTTGTTCACGCGCAATTTCCATTTCTTTTTTTACTACTTCAGCATCCAAATCTTTTTCGTCAACCGATTGTGGGTTCATAACAGCGATGTGCATGCAAACATCTTTTGCAATCTCTGCAACTTTAGTGCGTGCATCATCAGGAAGGGCTTTATCTGCCTTAATATCAACAATCACGCCAAGTTGTGAGCCTGGGTGGATGTAGGTGTTAATAAGACCTGCTTCGTCTGTGTGAACTGCGGTTATGCGTGTGATTGCTACTTTTTCTGCAATTTTTGAAATCAGGCCATCAAGCATGGTTTGACCATTTTGGCCGGAGTCTGCGTTAACAGCTTCGAGTAGTTTTTCTGGTTTTGTTAAAGCTGTTTGAGATATTGCAACTTGTTTGGCGATGCTTTGCGCAAATTTTTTCATATCTTCAGTATTTGCTGCAAAATCTGTTTCGCATGCAACTTCAATAAGAGATCCATTACGGTTTCCTGCATCAACAAAAGCTTCAATCCTGCCATTATTAGTTTCGTTATTGGCACGCTTTTGAGCAACAGCAACACCTTTTTTACGCAAAATTTCTTCTGCTTTTTCTACGTTGCCGCTTGATTCTATAAGTGCTTGTTTACAGTCCATCATGCCAACACCGGTTTTGTTTCGTAGTTGTTTTATGACTGCGAGAGTTACATCTGCCATAGTACTTTCCTCTTAAATATATTTTTGTTGGCACCTGCTGGCATGAGGTGACAAACTTTTTTTAGAAAACAGAAGATGACCATTTTATGCGTAATTGCCAGCAATATCGGTAAGTTTGACACATGTTGGGTCTTTTACAAGATTTGTATGTGCGGTTCACCTTTGACAAAAGACGTGCTGAATTTAAAATAAGAGTATGTTTTTATCTCTTGCGGCGCTGTGGGAGGTAAGCGATTCTGGAAGTCCAGGATGCGTCTAATGGAAAAGCGGTTATTGCGTCTCGAACGAGGACTAAAGAACGATGCCAGTACCTAAACGTAAAACTTCAAAAGCTCGCAGAAATAAACGCTCTGCAGGAATACTCAAACCTAAAGTTGGCATTGCGTTATGCCAGACATGCAAAGAAGTTGTGATGCCACACGAAGTTTGCAAAGGATGTGGTTATTATCGCGGTGTAAAGGTTATTAGAACAAAAGAAGAACGACGACAAGAACGTGAAATTGCAAAGCAAGTGCGTCAGCATCCGTTGGAAGAGGTTTCTGCAAAACAAAAAGAACAAACAGTTGATGTGCAGGAAGTGACTGAGGCCGAAAAGAAAAATTAATCTTTTTAACCATTCGGATGGATTATGGTGCGCCAGACTACCAAAGCTGTGGCTGTAGATGGTATGGGAGGTGACCAGGCACCACATGTGCCAGTATTAGGTGCTTTGCAAGCTGCTAAGAGCGGAATTCGGGTAAATATTTTTGGTGATGCTTTTAAAATCGAGCGATTGCTAGGTAATGAATATCCACAATGGCAGTCGCTCGAAATTTTTATTACCAACACGACTGAAATAATTCGGATGGATGAAGAGCCGGCTAAGGCTGTTCGAAAAAAAACATATTCTTCTCTTGTAAAGGCGGTTCAATCTGTTGCTATCGGGGATTCTTGTGGTGTTGTTTCTGCAGGAAACTCTGGGGCGATGATGGTTGCTTCGGCATTAAATCTTGGTCGGGCAGATGATGTAAAGCGGCCTGCCATTGGAGGCTTTATGCCAAGCTTTTCCAAGGTGAATTCAAGCGCTTTTTGTTTAGATTTAGGCGCTAATGTTGATTGTAAGCCAGAATATCTTCTTCAATTTGCCCACATGGGTATTGATGCGGTTACATGTGGTAATGAGCAAAAGAAACCGTCGGTTGGACTTCTTTCAAATGGCTCTGAAGATTGTAAAGGATCGGCTCTTGTAAAAGAAACTCACAACCTTTTGGTTGCATCGAATTTGAATTTTATTGGAAATGTTGAACCACAAGAGGTTTTGTCTGGATATTGCGATGTTGTTGTAACAGATGGGTTTACAGGCAATATTTTTTTGATTTATCCCCTTATTATCTTGTATTAATTTTATAATATTTATT
>DAOVOC010000036.1 GCA_030629865.1 bacterium | reverse complement strand
TAAAAAAGGTTAACAATGAAACGAGGATTACGGTGTGTTTTTTATGTTTTGATATTTGGCTTTTCTACAAATTGTTTTACTATTCCAGACAATGAAGAATATCGCTTAGATCCAGCTCTTGTTTTTTCAACAGCTTCAACTGTTGCAACTGAGGCAGGGAGGATTGCCGGTGCTGGTGGTGACAAAAAAAGTATAGAGCGCCAAGGGATGTTTAATATTTTTAGCAATCTTTGTGCTTTAGTTGCTGTTGCAGTTCGGGAAGATCAAGAGAGTAGTGCAGGTAGAGAACAGATAACAAAATCAGTTGCACAGATGTGTGATTGCATAGAAAATTCAAGTGAATTTAAGAATGATTTTTTAGAAGAATTTAGGTCTTGCAAATCTCGAGATGAAAAAGAAATCGTTATTTGTAATATGCTTTCTGATACGAGTTGCCAGAAAAGTTTTGTAACAAAATTTATAGATTCAGTTTCTTTAGTTATGCGCGAACGAATCGATGATATGAAAATAATGTTATTAAATACGGCTTTGCAGGTTTTGGCTGCAGAAACTGATATGGTTTTACCGATTTTAGATAAAAAAATACTTGATATATTGTGTGCTTTTATTGGCGATGATGAGGCCACAATTGAAAAAGTTGTTCCAGAAACTTCTGAATCAAAAAAACGTGTTATTGGGTTATTGATTAAAGCGATGGTTGCACTTAACAAGTTTTTGTTAACAGGACGGTTTATTAGGAGTGACAACTTATTGATGTCTTTTGGTGGAGATGTTACAAAAATTGAGGAAGAAGCGCGCGCTGTATTTGAAAATGGCTCTTTTGATAAAAAACAGGCTTATGTTAAAGATCTTTTTGAGCGTGCAAATAACCATATAAAGCTTGCTTTTGATATGAATATGTCATCTTTGTATGGAAAACTTTTATTAGAAAATTAGTTTTGTGAGTTAGGAAATTTATGAAAAATTTAAAAATTTTAACACTTTGTTTTGTAGTAACCATTTGTACAACTTTAAAGCCTTTAGAAGTTGAATCTAACTCTACTCAACCTGTTGCAACACCGATTGTCACTCCAAGTCTGATTGTGAAAGATATAGTTTCTGAGCCGGTACAAATGAAAGGTGCAATTACTAAAAGTAAGCATGTTAAACCTGTAGATATTGGAACTCCGATTGGAAAAAAAGGCTTTAGATTTTACAGCAATAAAGACTCAAATGATATTATTGAACATCCAACTTCAGGATATTTGAGCCTTAAACTTGGATATGGAAAATTAGGGTTTTTTGAAAAGCATATTGCTAGCAAAAAGTTTGTTAGCAAATTGCAAGGGAAGCTTCAGCGTGGCGAAGGAAGCGCGAAGAGTATTGGAGAGGATGTTATAAAACTAGAAATTAATATAGATGAATTTGACTCTCCTGAGTTTGAAAACAAAAAAACTTTTGGATTCAAATCGTACAATGATTTTTTTATTAGAAAACTTAGGCAGAATCCAAGCTGGGATGGCAAAAGCAACGCAGATCGTTGGGGACCGCATCATCCTGTTGATGTAAGCGAAGATGTTTTTGTTGCGCCTGCAGATTCCAAATGCTTTGTCGTTCCTAACTTGAGTCTTGATATCGATACGTTTTTTATAAAGGGAACAGAATTTAATTTAGAAAAATTTTTAGAGAGCAAAGAGCTTGCAAAAGAGTTTGCTAGTGGGACGATAATAATATTTCGTCTTGCTCCATATGATTATCACAGATTTCATTTTCCATTTGATTGCACGCTTCTAAATCCAGAAAAACTAGAGGCTGGCAAAAGTTTACATTCAGTTAATCCACTTTCTTATAATGCCGGAAGAAATCCCTTAATTACTAATAAAAGACATATTATTCGAACTCGCTTTACACAATCAGAAACAACAGATTTTGTAATAGTTATTGTTGGTGCAATGATGGTTGGGAAAATCAAATATGAAAACAATGTTTTTAGTGGCGGAATGCATAAAAAGGGGGATCCTCTTGGATGGTTTGAGCTTGGTGGTTCTACTGTTGCTTTGGTTTTTAAACCAGGAGCGATTAAAGTTCACGAGGGCCTTTTAAAGCATTCTTCAGAAAATATGGAAACTGCTGTTAAAATGGGCGAATTTTTTGCTGAAAAGATTTCAAAAACTATACAGGATTAAACTATGAAATTATTTCCATCTTTATTGGCAGCTGACCCTTTAACTATCGGCGAACAAATAAAGTCTCTGGAACCGTATTGTGATGGGTTCCACATAGATGTAATGGATGATCACTTTGTATCTAATATTGGTTTTGGTCCTAGTTTTTTTAATGCAGTTCGTGCAAATACGAAAACATCTTTGACTGTTCATCTAATGGTTGAGGAACCAGAAAAATGGATAGATCGTCTTGCTCTAGACCCACCAGATAGATTTGTTTTCCATTGGGAAGCAACTGGTAAAACAAGAGCAAAATCACTTGTTAACAAAATTCGAGATAAAGGGTGGAATGTTGGACTGGCAATTAAACCTTTAACGTCTGTGTCTGAAATTGAAGGCATGTTAAGCGAAGTTGACTTAGTTGTTTTGATGGGTGTGGAGCCTGGATTTTCAGGACAACAATTTATTGACAATGTTGCTTATAAAATATCTGAGCTTGACTCGCTTAGAAAAAAACTGGATTTGTCTTTTGTTATTGCGGTTGATGGTGGTGTTAATAAATCAAATATTGCAGATCTTTTGCGTCTTGGAGCAGGCTTTTTTCCTGTAGGATCAGCTGTGTTTGAGTCTCCGAATTTTGTAGAAGCACTTGAAGAATTATATGCGGTAGAAGAACGAATAGTGGGTTGATTTTTAGGTTTTCTTATATAAGATAAAATTTTGGTGGTCAAAGGGACCGTCGAAAATTGGGAGAGAAAAATGGTAATCGCTGTCGCCAATATGACGAGATAACTGACCGATCATTCCTGATAGGTTGTTATTTTGTTTTTCTAAAAGCGTTGCTGTAGCACGAAGTGCTGCGGGCGTTTTCGTCTTAAGACTTTCTACATATTTTTTATGTTCCGGCTACAGAGCAGGTATGCGACATTTTAGGATCTATGCACTTTTAGCCGTTAAGCCAAGGAGGCACCGTGAAAAATCCTTTTTCATTTTACAAAATTTTCGGTCAACTACTTCGTGTTGATCTTTCAATTTCTATGGATGGTTTTATTGGTAAATATTTAGATATTGCTATATGGATAACGCTTGCGGCGTTTGCTGGGGCATATGTTTTTCCTGCACTTGGCATGAGTTCTGGATATGCGGCAATAATGGCTACAGCAGCTATTGTTAGCAATGCCACATTTGATTTATTTGATGGTGGGGCAAGTCTTGTTGCTGATTATGATGGAGAGCGAACAATAACGTATCCATTAACATTATCTATTCCTGGATGGTTGCTCTTTGTAAAGTTTGCATTTGGACGTGCATTATATCTTATGGCACTTTCATTAATTGTTTTACCTTTAAATAAGCTTGTTTTAATGGAGAAGCTCTCTTTTGCTGAATTTAATATTTTTAAATTCGTTGTTATCTATATCACAATGCATATTTGTGCAGGCTTTTTAAGTGTTTGGGCCTCTAGCATGCCATCTGTAGGCGATTTTAGTGGAATTCTTCGTTTATGGAGACGAATTCTTTTCCCTTTGTGGTGGCTTGGAGGAGCGGTTTTCCCATATTTTGCAATTGCTTCTGCATTTCCCAAATTGAGCAAATTGTTTTTACTTAACCCGTTTCTTTGGGCCAACGAAGCACTGCGCGGCGCCGTTTTGGGAACTCAAACTCCAACATTGCCATTTTGGCCTTTAGTTGGTGCACTATGGCTTACCATATTTATTCTTGGTTGGTGGGGAATAAGCCGGCTTCAAAAACGTTTAGATTTTGTTTAGAAAATTTTTGAATTTTTAATTAAAGGGATAACAAATGCAAACTCAAAAACTTATTGAAGTAAAAGACATTAAAAAACAGTACAAGGGTGCTGCAGGCAAAACAATCCATGCGCTTCGTGGAGTTTCTCTTGATATTAATGCTGGCGAAGTTATAGGCCTTTTAGGAGCCAATGGTGCGGGTAAAACAACTCTTGCATCGATTATTGTTACGCTGCATCCTGCAACGTCTGGAGATATTTTCTATGATGGTAAATCGGTTTACAAAAACTTGTATGACTACAGAAGAATGATAGGTTTCTGTCCACAAAAGCCAAATCTCTATCCAGGGCTCACCATTGAACAAAATTTGATGTTTGCGGGTCGTTTTTATGGACTTGAAGAAGATGTAATCAAAACGCGTGTCCAAAAATTGGTTAAACGATATTCATTGCAGCAATACTTAGACCAATATCCAAGCAGCCTTTCTGGTGGTTACAAACAGCGTGTTATGATCGCTCGCTCTTTGGTGCACAATCCCAAATTACTACTTCTTGATGAGCCAACAGTTGGGCTGGATCCACATATCAGGCGTCAGCTTTGGACGGAAATTAAAAACCTGCGTGTAGAGGGAGTTTCGATTGTTTTGACTACGCATTACATCGAAGAAGCAGACGAACTTTCTGACAGAATCTGTGTGCTTGATAACGGAAAAATTACATTTTTGGATACTCCAGAAAATCTGAAAAAAACACACAAAAAAGGAACGCTCGAAGAAGTGTTTTTAAAGCTTGTTAGTGAAGAAGCAGAGGCCCAATAAAAAAGGGATTTAACCATGACATTTTTGAAGAGATGGGGTAGCCATCTAAAAACATTTTATCAACTTTTAAGAGCAGATTTTGCTGTTCTTAAAAGTGATTTTTTGGGTGACTTGATTGATGGTGGTGTGTGGGTAGTGTGCGATATGACGTTTTGTGCCTATGTAATGCCAATAATTGGTGTTCCATCTTGGTATGGTTTTTTTATTGCTGCTGGCATAATTTCTAGCCTAGGTCTTTTTGATTGCTACAATGTCATTTCTGATTTGGTTGCAGATTATGAGGGGAGCAGAGTTGTTCTGTTCCCTCTTGTTCTTCCTTTGCCTGCATGGATGGTATTTTTTAAGTTGGCATTAGTTAGGGCTTTGCGGACACTGGCCATAGGTTTTTTGTTAATGCCACTTGTTTTCATAATTTTGGTGCCAAAAAATATTAATTTTGTACCATCAATTCCCAAATTTTTCTTGGCATCAATTCTGAATGTGTTGCTTGCTGGAATGTTTGGAGTTTGGGCTTCAAGTCTGCCGAAAAATAGTGCGACGGTTGGCAGGGTAACAACGCGTATTCTTCTGCCACTCTGGGTTTTTGGTGGTTTGTGGGCGTCGTGGAAAACTTTTAATACCGCACTGCCATATCTGGCCAAACTTTTGCTTTTAAATCCATTTTTGCATGGCTCCGAAGTTTTGCGTGTTTCGGTTATGGGGCAGAGAGATTTTCTGCCTTACTGGTGGAGTATGCTGGCCCTGGCAGCATTTATAAGCATTCTTGGTGTGTGGGGCGTGAAAAGGCTTAAAAAGCGTCTTGATTTTGTATAGAGGCATTGACTCTACTTAGTTACAAATTAAATTGTGCGCGGCTTTGTAATTTAAAAGCTTTTCGGAGAAGGGAGCCCGATGAAGTGCATCAGTTCATTTATTTTAACATTTTTCCTAGTTTCAAGTCTTTCTACAGGAATTATTGAAAAAACAAAAGTTCATACAGCTTTGCAAGCAATTCGAAAGGCAGAAAGCTTGCCGTTTGGTGGAGAATTACTTGGCCTTAATGAAAACGGTGATTACGCAAAAGTTTCGATAAAAAAAGTTGTTGAACATATAACCTCTAGCATTATCGTTATCTATATCACGGATAAAGATGATAAGTCATATCACATTTTTTATGCCTCTCCACAACAGCTATTTTATGATCCAATTCAAAGAGACTGGATTGAGGCTCAGCATCTAGGAAACAAGAATTTCTTGTTGGGAATTAATGATGAAATTTTACCTATTTTTATGGTGCAAGTTCAGACAAAATTTTATGGAGGTAGAGAAAGGCCGCGGTGGAAAGAAGAGCATTATTATAAATCATATGCTCTAACTCTTTCTGAACCGAAAACATTATTTTTATGCGAAGAAGACCCTGGTTGTAAACGCAGAGCAAATGCTTGTTCTGTGCTTACTCACAACGGCGAGCCTTGTGTTATAGGAGCTTTAACTCTTGGCGCTGCGCTAAGCGGTGGAGGCAGCGCAGCTTCTCTTGGAATTGGCAGTGTTAGTGGACTTTTTAGTGGTATTGGCCTTGCTGCAGGGTTTTCTAGCCCTGCTGTTACCATTCTTGTTATCGGTTCTGCTGGCTATGCTGCCTATCGGCTTGGCAAAGCATCAGTTGGCCGTTGTCGCACAGCTTACAATTACTTTTTTGGCAGCAAGCCCAAAACATATCGTATGGAGATTCTTGATCCAGAACGTTTTAAATCAAATACCAAAGGCATAAAGCAAAATATAGATCATGGAATTGAATGGAAACTTCAAGTACCTGGTTTAGAAGTTAAAAATATAAATAATTTTTCTCCTCAAACAACGATGCTTCCTCCAAAACCGGTCGGTCCGATTAGTGGTGAGCCTGATCCACTTCCGGAAAGCATAAGAATTGGCATAATTGCCGATCCATTACCCGAAATAAGAAAACCTGAAATTGAAAAATATCCAATTGACGAACATGACATTGAAGATGGAATTGAGGTCATTCCGATTGAGGAGCCTGATTGGCGTGACAATATTCACACTTCTGAAACTGTTGTTAAAGAAAAACCTGGCGAAAAAGCAGATGAGAAAGCTGGCAAGATAGAATTAGAGAAAGAAGCAAAAAACATTGTTAAAACAGTAGGCGTAAAGCATGAAACACGGACCGCGAAAACAATAACAACATGGAAAACTAAGTGTAAAAAATGCCGCTCACGTTTTTTGCTTAAAAATAAAAAGGAAGATGCTGTAGACCCTAAACAATATAAGTTTAGTGAGAAGTCACGTGATGATATTAGTTCTGAGAAAAAGGGTAAATGGGAACATGTAATTGAACCTGAAAAACACGGATTCGAGAAACTGAAAATGCCACTTAATGAAATAGTTGAAACAATTGAATTTACAGTTAAAGAAGCTTGTTATATTGGCATTTTAAAGAATAATAAAGTCCAGACGGTAGGGAGATTCTTGGAAGAATCTAATTTGTATATTTTCGTAAAAGGCAATGTAATCAACAGTGTTTTTAATCTTGGTACAAGTTGGCTTAGAGATAATGTTTTAGATAAATGTTCAGATTGCGATCGGCCAATTTTATTTGATGATGAAAAAGATGCATTTATTAAGTAAAACTTGAGGGGAATTATGGTAAACGCTGAACGAAAAAGAGTTCTCAAAGAAGAACTAAAACAAGATCCTAATAATACTAAAACTCTCATAGAGATTGGATTTTTAAACATATTAGAAGATGGTGATTGGGAGGAGTCTTTAAAGATATTAAATCATGTTCTTAAAATTGATCCTGAAAATGTAGAAGCGATGTTTTGGCTTGCCAAATCTTATGTCCATTGTTTTTTTGATGAACAAAAGGCAAAGGAAATCTTAGGAAAAGCCTTAAGAATTAAGCCAAACGATGCTGCGTGCAATCAGCTTTTAGCTGATGTTTTAGACAGCCTTGGTTATAAGTTCGAAATATCTATATCTCACCTGAAAAAGGCTATAAAATCTGAGCCAACATGGATTACACCTCGTATTAGAATGGGTTTGTATTTGATGGAAAATCATAAATTTGATGAAGCAGAAAAAGAGGCAAAAGAAGCTCTAAAGGTATTCAAAAAATTGAATTTTACAACTACGAATACGCGAATGGAAGAGTACTATGAAGAATCTGTTCGTGGGCGCATACCACGGAAAAAAAAATATATAGAACAAATGTTGCAAGATATTAAAAAAGCGAAATTGCAATCCGACAAATCAAAAAAATAGCGCGACAGTTGGTAGGGTGACAACTCGTATTCTTCTGCCACTCTGGTTTTTTGGTGGTTTGTGGGCATCGTGGAAAACTTTTAATACCGCACTGCCATATCTGGCCAAACTTTTGCTTTTAAATCCATTTTTGCATGGCTCTGAAGTTTTGCGTGTTTCGGTTATGGGGCAGAGAGATTTTCTGCCTTACTGGTGGAGCATACTCGCATTGGCTGCATTTATAAGCATTCTTGGAGTGTGGGGAGTGAGAAGGCTTAAAAGGCGCCTTGATTTTGTGTGATTTTGAAACACGTAAATTGTAATTCTAAGTGCAACGCCTAGGGTGGAAAAAAAGTGAGCTGGCAATAGTCTTTGTACAGCTCACCAAGTATCCACTCAAAGGAGTTGTAAATGACCAAATATTGCCAGCTCACATATGAACAAAGATGCC
>DAOVOC010000049.1 GCA_030629865.1 bacterium | reverse complement strand
TAATATAAAGAAGATAATAATATGGGTTGGTGTTTCAGTAGCACTTATTGTTGTTGGCTATATGGCCTATAAGTTTTTAATTGGATATGTGATCAAAAGAATCATGCAGGGTATGGTTGTTGGTGTTGGTAAAGAGATTGGTGGGGTATTTAAGTAAGTTTTAAGCCATTTTTATTTAGGGACTGTCAGTCAGTCTGTGCGCCATAGCATTGCGCGACGGTGCATAGCTTTGGCGAATCCGTATTAACTCAAGATACCTACTCCTGAGGATAGACCAGTATGCCAACTGTATAACCCAACTGGTCAACAGTTGTCGAGGGATATTCCTTTGGAATGGTAGAAAATCGTTAGTTTGAGGGAGTTTTTATTGTTGTAGGCCCAATTTACCATGTCTTTTGCCAGGCGTTCCAGAAAGGCACCTGAGATGGGGCGTCCCTTTTATGTAATTTCTACATGTCAAAAATAAGCTATTTTTGATGCTTTTTCTAGTTAATTTGCTTTGTTTTAACAAGTATCGTACGCTCAAAGAACTTAGGGAAAATATTGATAAAAATGGAGGGATTATGAATAAACAACCACAACAATTTGATCCATTAAAGACGGCTTTATTGTTAGCTTTGGGTGCTCTTGCGTTAACGGCAGGGTTTTATGTTGCTGTCGTTATTGCAGTGTTAGGTGTTTTCTATCTTTGTTTTTTTATGCCGCTTTTTATTATTCGTGGGATCATTACCTTTTTGTTTGCTCCTCTTGTTGACAGGATTGTTAATGAACGGGAACAGGTAAGAAAGATCCATAAACCTATGACGACTAAGGAGTAGAAGTTTATAAAGAAATCGATATGCAATTAAAAAAGTGAACTTAAATTATTTGGGGGTTATTCTATGAAAAAGCAGATCTTTATATTTATGTTGTTTGGTTGTTCTTTTGTTCCTGTTGAATCTGGAGAAAATTTTAATACAAAAGAGACAAATACTTTTAGGCAGATTCGAGAGTGCGGGATATGTCGATTAAATCTACGCGAATTAGATACTGGCCAAGTATGCCAAACTAATTGTTGTAAGAAATTTATGTGTCAACATTGTGTTGAGCGCATGGAGAAAGAGGCAAAAGATTTATATAGAAATCTACACGATTCTTCATGGCGGAAGCAATTTGCTGCATCATCAGATTTTGTTGGTTGGCCTCAGGAAAGGGAACATGCACAATGTCCTTACTGCAGAATGTATCCATTGAAGGTAGAGTTTTTGTCGAGAGCTACTGATACAATTCAACAGACTGGTTCTTCTGTACAAGTTCCTCGTTTGCAAGAGTGTCGTATTTGCCTTGATGAAAAGGTTGTTCAGGAGTTTGTTGCTTTACAATGTGGACATGCTTTTTGTAACGCATGCTTAGAGCATATGGTTGATTTAGCAATAAAAGAACGTTCTACAACACAATTGAGGTGTTCAGATACGCAATGTGCTGCGCAAATGACTGAACAAGATATTCGAGCCATAACCAATCTACAAGAAAAAATTGATGCAATAGCTGCAATACAAACGCAAGAATGGATTGTTCAGCAACCAAATGCAAAACATTGTCCAACCGCGGATTGTCCTTATGTTTTTCTTAATGAAGATGCAAAAAAGGAAACAATTACGTGTCCACAATGTAATAAGCAATATTGCTCAAATTGTCTTTTGTTACATAATCCAACAATGTCTTGTGATGCGGTAGAAGCAGAACGAATAGTGGCAAATGTAAATCAAGAATGGATGCAAAAAAATACTAAACCATGTCCTGGGTGTGGGGTGAGGATAGAGAAAAACGAGGGGTGTCTTTTTATTCGGTGTATAAATTGTAAACGTGGTTTTTGTTTCAATTGTGATGGGACTCACCATGTCTCCACATGCAATAATCCTCCAGTAAATTTACCTCCACAAGGGGTTCCTGCCAGAGATAGACAGCAACAAAGGGCACAGCAAGCAGAAGTTGAAGCAAGAGTTTTGGCGGAACGAAGGGCAAGAGCAGAAGCAGCACAAAGACAAGCTGCGGAGAGAGCTTTAGAACAAGAAAGAGCGCGGCAAGAAGAGGTTGCACGAAGACAAGCTTTGGTGGATCAACGGGTAAGAGAGCAGGAAGCACAAATCATTGTTCTTCCTGCAAGAAGATCTCCATATGCTGCGATAATTAATTGGAAACCAGGTATTGTGGCTTCGCCAAGTATTTTAGCGAGGGATTCGCGTCTTAGAGCAAAACAGGAACGCATGCCTATTTGGGTAACAATTGCTTTTAATATGGAAGCGTCTAGTGATTTTGTTAATAGATTTTTTGACTATTTAAGTGCGCTAACCCATACGCGCTTGGTGCCGAGAAATCACGGGAAAAATAGAAACCACTTTATTATAACTGTTGATCGTTCTATGAGACGGGAAACTTTTATAGAGTTGCTAGATCGGGCAAATCACCACTTTGATGTTTGAAGATAATGATAAAATGAAAACGATTAAAAATATCATTACGAAACTGATATTAGTTGGTTTATTATTTTTTTACTTTTTGTGCTTGGTGTCAGAATTTTGGGCGTAGGAATAAAAAAGGCATCAGAATAGAGTAATTTTGGGGGACTGTTTTATGAAAAACTCAATCGCAAAAAAAGCAATAACACTGATTGTTTGGTTGTTTGCTGTTGCTGTCGTTGGAAATTATTATTTTCGACGAGCTGGGCATGAAGAACATAACGAGCATGTAAAAACGAGTTCTGATTTATGGAGGGATTTGAAGAGTGATTTTGAAGAAGAAAAATTTGAAAATTTTGATGAGTTAGAATCTAGGATAGAAGAGTTAATTGAGGTAACACAGGAAGAAGACATGAGAGAGTGGGCGGAAGACGAACAAGTGGCAGCTCAAGAGGCGTACGAGGATGCTTGGTGATGTAACTACTTGTTTTCTATACATTTTTGTCTAAAACCACGAATCTAATAAACTTTCATTAGTAGCTACAAAACATTAAAAACCTCCTGGTTAAGGACAAAACAATGAAAGCAATTTTCATCGCAAGAATAAGTATCGAAGAGCAAAGAGAGGCTAGTAATTCTTTGCCAGCGCAAATGGCTCGTCTTGAACGGTATTGTCAAAATAGTGGTTTCGAAACAATAGAAAAATTTAGCTTTGATGAAAGTGCTTACGGGAATAATTCAGAGTGATAACTTTTGCGATGTTCGTTCGATTCTTGATTTTGTTTCTATTATTTCTGATTGTAATGCTAGCATCTCTTTTGTGAGTTCGTTAATTTCGTTATGATTTTTGAGAAAATCTTTGGAAGATAGGTCTTGTGTTTCTTTTTCTCTTATTATCTGTTTACATACTTCAATAAGCTTTGTGTTTAAGCAACAAAATGATTGACCACGATTTTTTATGATTTCTATTTCAGTGGGATTAATGTTTTCTGCTAAACAATCCGAAACTTTTATGTAATGTCGATTCATTGTTTTCCTATATAGCTTTAATTTTTACTGGTTATAAAGCCTATAATTATTTAGTTGAATATGCGACCAGAAAAATCACTTAGGGTGTGGCTGAAGGCCTTGGTAAAGGAATAGGTAGGGTATTTAAGTAAATTTTAGGCTTGAGTTTTATTGGAATTTACCAAAGTCGTTTTTTTGCGAGTTCTCTACCTGAACCAGATTTCAAATATTTTTCGAAAGCTAATGCTTTGTGGTAGTCACAAAAACCCAAATATATGACCAGTTTCCACGGCTTATACTTAGCTGTGTGTATGGATCCACCTTCGTTATGTTTTTTAAAACGAGCTTTTAGGTCATCGGTTTGACCGACATATGTTTGTTTGGGGAATGGAATTGATCTAAGAAGGTAGACATAATTCATTTGTGAGTGGTCCTCCTACGCCCAAAGGGCTTCGGCGGACAGCCTTCGCTTTGTGCTATCAAAGCCAAATTTTTAAATTAAATCCATCCATTAAAGAGGGTGGCCTGCCAGCCGTAGCTTTAGCGAAGGCTGGCGGGGCTGACGAGGCTCGAACTCGCGACCTTCCGCGTGACAGGCGGACGCTCTAACCAAACTGCCCGTCTTCGCGAGGTCTTCGCCTTACGGCGTAGAGCGTGGCTACGACGCGGCACCGCGCCATAGCTCTTCGAGCGACGGCGGGTGAGCTGTTGAAGATTTATAAATGTTTTACGGTGAATGCACGGCCAGAAGACGTTTTAAGGTATCTCTCAAATTCTTGGGCTCTTTTTTCATCATCAAAAGCGATATAACTCTTAAGTTTCCATGGCATATGTTTTTTTGTATGAGAAGATAAGCCTTGGTTATGTTCTGAGAGACGTCGCTTGAGATCAGAGGTTGAACCTGTATAAAATTTCTTGTGGTATGGGATACTTTGTAAAATATAAACGCATTTCATAAATCATGATCCGACATTTTTGTTAATCAAAATTTTGACAAAAAATGGCGGGGCTGACGAGGCTCGAACTCGCGACCTTCCGCGTGACAGGCGGACGCTCTAACCAAACTGAGCTACAGCCCCTTGCTATTATGGGATCCAAACTACATCGCGTCGTAGCCGTAAGGCGAAGACGGATGAGCTACAGCCCCATAATTTTGGGATAAACTGTTCGAGAGAACAGTTGAATTTGAATGTCACGAAGCAAGTCTAACAAATAACAGAAGCCTCTGGAAGTTCTAGTTTTCAAATTTGTAATGAATTTGAGATTTTGATTAGAAGTTAAAGTATCTAGTCGAATAAGTCTTGTGGGTCGATGGTTGTTAGCCGTGTGGGGATTTTACTCAATGCACTGAGTAAAATTACTAGATGTACTGAGTAAAATCTGTATTAAGACCGGAAGCCCTAATTGCCAATAAGATAACGACTTAAGAAATATCCAGCAAATACCAGTGCCATTCCGAAGAAAACGGTTGCCAGGACGTTCAAAACAAAAAACCAATATTCGCCGTTTCGAAGCAGTTCAAGGTTTTCGATGAGAAAGGCTGAATAAGTTGTGAATGAACCGAGGAGGCCGATAAAAATAAAAAGGCGAATGTTAATTGGAAGGTTGTAAGCTTCGCTTGTGCCCCAGGCGAGGCCGGCTATCAGTGATCCGATTAGGTTGATTCCAAGTGTTCCTAAGGGGAAGTAGGTTCCGAAAAGTCTTTGGATAGGCCCAGAAAGTGTGTAGCGAAGAAGAGTGCCGATTATTCCACCTGTAGCCAGATAAATAAATTTTAACATGAGAGAAAACTTTCGTTAGAGCTATGGCGAAAGATGGCTCCTCGGGCAGGACTCGAACCTGCGACCCAACGATTAACAGTCGTTTGCTCTACCAACTGAGCTACCGAGGAATAAAATTTCAAACTTCTCTACCAACTACATCGCGTCGTAGCCGAATGGCGTAGACGGATGAGCTACCGAGGAATAAATAATGGGCGAAACAGGATTCGAACCTGTGACCCCCTGCTTGTAAGGCAGGTGCTCTAACCAGCTGAGCTATTCGCCCTTGTAAATGCTGCTTGCGCCAATTTAAAGTACTTAAAAGAGTACGTGAAGCTGTGGGATAAGTCAAAGATTTAGCGAGCGCTCGCTGTTCCTGTTCTGCGTATCCTGAAGGAATAGTTGAAGTTTCCGTGCGTGTTCGGCCATTAATTCTTCATTTTCTAGGAAATCTTGATCGCAATCAATTGTGAGAACGGGTATTTTTTTTAGGGTATCGTTAATCTCTTTTTTGTGTTGCAAGAAGTTATCATGAAGTCTGTCGAGCTGCTTTAGGTACTCGAGAGACAGTTCTCGTTCGGTTGCAAGGCCTCTTTTCTGTACACGTTCAAAGCAAATTTCTGGCCTGGCTTTTAAATAGATAAAGCCTAGAGGAGGAGTGCAGTTTTTGTGCAGCAAGAAATCAGCCCACTGGGTGTAAAGCTTCCATTCGAGCTCGCTTAAAAAACCATTGTCATATCCGTTTTTAGCAAAGCAATAATATCCAGAATAGATTGAGCGCTCAAGAAGACGGTTAATGCCGTCCTTTTTTTGTTCTCGCAAGTGATCTTGAAAACGGCAGATCATTGTGACTGTTTCTATGGTGTATGCCCATCGGCGTGGGTTGTGGTAAAAGTTGGAAAGAAGAGACTGTCCATAAACCAAACGACTCCACGTTTCTCTTGGTTCTGGAATAAGCTCTAAACCTGAGTAGTAACGAGGGAGTAGTTTTAGAAAAGTTGTTTTGCCAACACCTATATTTCCTTCAAGGATATACATTTATGCCCCTTGTGTTTTGATTTTCGCCTCGTCTTCGCTTCGCTACGATCCTTCGATACAATTTGTTTTACAAATTACTCAGGACGAGCGGGCTTTTTTTACTTTTTTTCAGCCGCTCATCCCGAGTGATTTACGGAGTAAGTTGTATCGAGGGATCTCGTTTCTATTCTCTGAGTGTGTACTAAAAAAGCTTGCAGCTTTGCCAGGTGCTTATCCATTTCTGCTGGGTTTGCGACAAAGTCTTTGTTGCAATCAATAATTAAGACCGGAATATCCTTTAGCCTAGGGCTTATTTCTTTTTTTTCAACGAGAAATCGATTGTGCCAGTAGTCGATTCGTTTTATGTAATCAAGAGCGAGGCCGCTTTCGCTTGATCTATTCCGCTTCTGAACCCTTGAAAAGCACGTTTCTGGCGTTGCTTTCAGGTAAATAAATCCTAGTGGTGGAGTACAACGCTCATGGATAAGAAAATCGACCC
>DAOVOC010000008.1 GCA_030629865.1 bacterium | reverse complement strand
GTTATCGAGTTTACGTCGGTAAAACCAGGAAAGGGTGGGGCATACATAAGAACAAAACTGCGAAGTTTGATTGATGGTGCTGTTCAAGAGGTGACCTTTCGTTCTGGCGAAAAGATTCCTCGACCAGATATTACTACTCACAAAATGCAATTTCTCTACAATGACGACCTATACCACTTTATGGACCAAGAAAATTATGAACAAGTGGCTTTTTCTCAAAAGCAGCTTGGTGAAACTATGAACTATATCAAAGAGGGCGAAATCTACGACCTCATGCTTTTTGATGGCAACCCAATTGCTGTTGAGCCTCCTATTTTTATGGTACTCGAAGTTGTAGAAACTGTTCCAGGAGTAAAAGGTGATACTGCGCAAGGTGGATCTAAAGCTGCAAAACTGGAAACAGGTCTTGTGGTTCAGGTTCCGCTTTTTGTAAATGAAGGCGATAAAGTAAAAGTTGATACGCGAGACAAGTCATATATTGAACGTGCTTAAAATTACGATGAGCATACTATGAAAAATGAGAAATTAGATAAACCAATAAGTCCAGAATTCCAAGAAGATCCAAAGCAAGACGTTGCTGTAGATTTACAGTATGAGGAAGTTGTTGAAGAGCCAATTGTTAACTGGGATAAACCTGTAAAGCCGGAGTCTCAGAGGGCCCATCGGTCACTTGCATTTCATTTAGCCTATGCTGCACATGCATTTGATTATGCTGTTCCACTTGAAACTATAGTCGAAAATTATAGTGAAGGGTTTGGGCTTGTAGTTGGTTATGATGCTTTTTCTATAGAATTGGCACGTGGAGCAATTGATAATCGTGATGAGTTAGATAAGAAAGTTGAGCCTGGTCTGCAAAATTGGAAACTGGATCGGCTGAGCTGGAGTGTTCGTATAATTCTAAGACTTGCGTTATGGGAACGCCTTAATAAAGATACTGCTTTTTCAGTGATTATCAACGAGGCGGTTGAATTGGCTCATGGCTTTGGTGAGCAAGATTCATATCGGATTGTAAATGGCCTATTAGACGAGCTTTTTAAGTTGATTTAGTACATTTTCGATGAGTGGATTAACAAAGTTTTTTAATTTGCCTCTTTTAGTTGACTTTGCAACTAATGTCCGTTCAGGCCTGTATTCGTTAAAGAGCTGAGGGTTAGTGACAACCTGTGGTCTTGAAAAATCTTTATAGAATTCAAGATCGACGCCATTTTCTTTGTGTTGAAAATGCGTAACAAGCTCTGGGATTGTTAAAAGCCATTTACCTATGAATGGGGTATCAAATTCCGCGTGTCCAAGATAGGAAACTGTTTGGTCTTGTGGTCGTGGCTTAACTGAAATTGAAATGTTTTTAATTGCTTTGTTTTTTGAAAACGTCCTTTTATAAACACCTAAAACTCTTTGTACGACATCACCGTGAGAATAAATGTTGTAGACGTTTTCTATTACATGTGTTGATGGTCTGTATGCTTCTTCATTAACTGGACATGCCATAAGATATGCCTTGTCAACTAACGTTTCTTCCAGATTGAAAATTCCTGAATTATGAAGTGCTGTTCGTAAAGTGTCACAAATGTTTTTTATTCGATTTTCTATGAGCCCCACGTCTTTATATGTTGGATCTTCATCTTCTTGGCTACACATTTCAAGGGTGGTGGCCAGTGATCCGACTTTTTTTTGAAAATTTTTTAGGGATTGATTAAGACTGCTTATATTAATCCATTTGAATAGGGTGCTTGTTCCTGCGGCCGCATGCTGACCGAAACGGAGCACTTTTGCCAATTTATCTTGTTGTTCTTTGCCTGATGCAAGGGCTTCAATAATTGTCTTGCCTGTTATGTGTTCATCGAATGCAAGATTACAAAGATGTTTTGCAATTCCTGCGATTTTTTTACGATCCTTTGTTACTGCCAATTCAAGAAATGAACTTGCAAGGTTGGCAACATTTCCACCGTGGCTGTGAGCAATAATTGAAATATTGTTTTCTGGGGTCAGCTTTATAATAATTTTTGCGAGACTGTAGGCTGCATCTAGACGTGCTTCTGTTGTTGGGTTGCCGCTCCACATCAGTGGAATGATCTTTGTTTTTTTATCGATCAATGTTTCTTTTACGTGGTCGTAAAATGGGCCTCCTGGTTTGAACCATTCAGCATCAGCGGCAAAAGTCCCATGTACGATTATAAGGGCATTTTGTGAGCGATCAAACTTTCTTAAAGTTGTTTTGGGCATGAAAACATAAAAAACTATTCCGACTAAACTTGCCGACAAGAGGGCGATAGAAAGCAAGATGCCTAAAAAGCGCTTTTTCATATGCTTAATACCTCTTTTAAGTAATTTTTGTTATTAATAAAAGCCCATAGAACTGATCTCAATGTCACTTATAATGTGGTTATCGTCAAAAGGACCTCTGGTAAGTGATAAAAGTGGTTAAAAATGGCAAAAAACACGGGGCTTACTAAAGCCAGCCCCGTGTTTTTCTATAAAAGGGGTAATTTTAATAAAGCGTTTTATGGCTTTATTCTACCTCTTCTCCCTCTTCAAGTTGCTTGATGCCAAGAGAGATGCGGCGTCGTTCTTTATCTACAGTAAGCACAACAACCTTGATATCGTCACCTTTTTGGAAACGATCGGAAGGATGAGCCACGTGCTCTGTTTTTGAAATGTCAGAAACGTGTACGAGGCCAGTAATGCCTTGTTGCAAGCGCACAAAAACGCCGAAATCAGCAACATTACTAACAGTTCCTGTTACTACGTCACCTTGTTGAAATGTTTGTGCTGCAATTTTCCATGGATCATCAGCTAATCGCTTGATACTTAATGACATGCGGTTATTTGCTTTATCAATAGAAACCACCTCAGCGTCAACTTGTTGACCCACATTGTATCGTGAATTCAGGTCGTTAATACGCTCATTCCAGGAGATTTCGGAGATGTGAACGAGACCTTCTAGTCCCTTTTCAATCTCGACAAAAAGCCCGTAGTTTACGATGTTTGAAATTGTTCCTGTAATCTTGCTGCCAACAGGATATTTTGTGTCAGCAGTGTTCCATGGGCTATCGCCATTATGTTCAGATCTCATTAATTTATACCTATCTTTTTTTACGTAATTTCTACTTATAATAATCAACTACTTTTTTCTGTTTTTTAGATTTTTTTCAACGTATACAATGACCTTTCACGTAAGATTTTAAAGCTCTGGGAAAATAAGCGAACACTCTTCTTGTGCCGTTTCAGTGGCATCTGAACCGTGCACCGCATTTATTCCCACGTTTGTCCCAAATAATTTTCTTATAGTTCCTTCTTCTGCCTTTTCAGGGTCTGTTGCACCCATAAGATCGCGCCATGCTTGAATGGCACTTTCTTTTTCCAAAATCATTGCAATAACAGGTCCAGAAGACAAAAATTCAACAAGTTCACCAAAGAAGGGTTTGGCTTTATGAACTGCATAAAATGATTCTGCAAGTTCTGGAGAAAACCGAATTTTTTTCATTGCGATTATCTCAAACCCACTATGTTCAATTATGTCTATAATTTTACCATCGTTTTTAGCTATAACAGCGTCCGGTTTAATCATCGCATATGTGCGTTCAATAGACATTGTTTAACCCTTTTTCTTGTCGGCGTCAAAATCCGGAAAAATTAAAGTACATTTGCGCGAAAAAGATTCTTTTGAATTTGATCCATGCATGGCATTGATTCCAATTATTTCGACTATTCCGTAACCATTGTTTTCAATGATCGTGAAGATGTTGCCAATATATTTATTTTTAACAGCGTCCGGTTTAATCATTTTTTTTATTAGTTGAAGATTTGTTTTCTTCTGATGCTGTTTCCTTTTCGATATCTTTCATTTTTTCTAGAGCTTGTTGAAGTGCACCCTTCATTGTTGGTGTACGGTCATTATATTCACGATTTGTTGAAGGACCTTCGAATCTTTTCTTTTTGAAGGATTCTGGATGTCGTTTTTTCTCTGTATTAGGGCGTGGTACGCTTTGACGTTTTGGCGGTACAGTGCGTTTTTCTGCAGCTGCGGTTTCTTCTGGTTCATTTATGGCACGTAGGCTAAGCCCAAGTTTTCTATCGTGTTTACTTGATTTTACGACTTTAAACTTAGCTTCCATTCCAACTTTAAGTAGGGATTCTACGTCTTCTACTTCATTGTTTGAAAGTTCGGAAACGTGAGCAAGCCCTTCAATACCATTAGGAAATTTAACGAAAGCGCCAAAACTTGTAACTTTGGAAACTGTTCCTGAAACTTCTTTGCCAACAGGGAAATCTTCTTCAATTGTTTCCCATGGATCACGGTCAAGTTGCTTAACACCAAGAGAAATCCTACGATTTTCTTTGTCAACCGAAAGAATAAGGACTTTGACTTCGTCACCACGTTTAAATTTGTCTGAAGGATGTGCAACGTGTTCTGTCCATGAAATATCAGAAACGTGAACAAGTCCATCAACACCTTCATGAATTTTTACAAAGATACCGAAATCTGCAACATTACTTACGGTTCCTGTAACCATGTCACCAGGTTTAAACTTGTCGAAAGCAACTTTCCATGGATCATCTGCAAGACGCTTGATACTCAGAGACATTCTGCGATTGTCTTTGTCGAGTGCTGCAACAAGAACTTCTAATTCTTGGCCAACTGTATAACGTTTGGCCAGGTTATGTACGCGTTCTGTCCACGAAATTTCAGAAATATGAACAAGGCCTTCAATGCCGCGTTCAACTTCAACAAAAAGTCCGTAATCGGCAATGCTAGAAATGGTACCCTTAACTTTGCTGTTAACTGGATAGCGTTTTCCTACTTCATCCCATGGGTTTTTATTAAGTTGTTTGAGACCCAATGAGATTTTTTCGTGATCTTTGTCGAAAGTCAAAATTTTAACGCTGATTTCATCCCCAATTTTTACCATTTCGCTTGGATGGCCAATCCGGCCCCATGACATGTCGGTAATATGAAGAAGTCCATCAATACCGCCAACGTCAACAAAAGCGCCATAATTAGTGATGTTTTTAACTATGCCAGGAACGATCTGCCCTTCTTGAATAGTCTCGAGTGCTTTTTTCTTATCTTCAATTCGCAGTTCTTCCATGTATTTTCTGCGAGAAACAATTATGTTTCCACGCCTGCGATTGATTTTAAGAACTTTACAGGTAACATCTTGACCAATGAATTGATCAAAATCATTAACTCGGTGCAGATCGATTTGTGAACCAGGAAGAAATGCTGGAATTCCAACGTCAACGCTCAAGCCACCTTTAACTTTGTGAGTAACCCGACCGGTAACAGCCTCATCTTTTTCAGCAATTTTAGAAATTTCGCCCCAGGCTTTGAGTGATTTTGCTTTTTGATATGAAAGAACAACGTTTCCGTCAGCATCTTCCAAGCGGTCAAGCAAGACCTCAATTTCGGAACCTTCAGAAAGTTTTTCAAGTTCAAAATCAGAAAATTCATATTGGGGAATAAAGCCATCAGATTTATATCCAACACTAACAAGTACGCCACTACCTTCTTTGGAAACAACACTTCCGGTCATCAACGATCCGGCCTTAAATGTTTGTGCTACATCCTCATAAACTTTTGTAAGTTCTTTTTCTTGTTCTTTTGTAAGATTTAGAGTTTCTTCGAGCAATTGCATATTGACTGGTGCAATTACAAACTTTCCCTCTTTTTTCAACATATCTATGCGATCTCCGCAAGACCCATCGGGCGTGGGGTTAAAATGGTATACATACACGTGCGAAAAAATATTTTCCACACAAACACAACACCTTAAAATTTTAACAGAAAAAAGATTGTTAGCAAATCTGTTATGCCGTGTTTGGGCTGTTTTCTATTTGGTTATTTTTAATATCTCTTGGATGTTTTTTGTGTTGACTGCTTTTGCTGTAACTTCCATTTGATCAGATGTAAGAAGCCCGGCTTTTGCACCAAGTTTTTCAATAACTGATTGGCTTGCGATGAGTGCTCGTTTCAATGATTCTTCCAGAGAATGTTTGTTAATAATAGAGGCTGAAAAAGTAGATCCAAAGCTGTCTCCTGCGCCTATTGTGTCAAGAACATTTGCAGGAAGACTTGGATGGAAAATTACCCGTGAATTGTCAGATACATATGCTCCATGCGCACCATCGGTAACAACACAATATTTTACTCCTAATGAAGCCATTTTTTTGAAAAAAAAATTAATCTCAAAAGGTTTTTGGGTGTTACCAATGGCAAGAACTTTGAGAACCTCTGCTGCTTCTCCAACATTGAGTATAAGAATATGCGTTACTGCAAGAATTTCTTCTAAGTCGGAAGTGTTTTGGCTTAATTGTGCTCTGCCAGGGTTGAGAGCGAATGGAATGTTGTGTTTGTGGGCAAATTGGCATAGGGGAAGTAGAGTCGATGCGGACTCTTCGCTTAAGGAAGTAATGTAGAAAAAATCACTGTTTTTAAGTGAAGCATATGGGAATTCGGTTGTTTTAAGTTTGCCATTTGCGCCACGGTATGCAAATACCACATGCCTACCGTTATCAGTATGAATTATATGTGATATTCCTGTCTCTGTGGAGTTATCAGTTAGTATGAGTTCTGTATTGACGTTTTCGTCTTTAAGTTTTTTTTTAATTTGTTTTGCGTAGTTATCGTTACCAACTTTGCAAAAACATGAGACTGAAAACCCAAGTCTACTGAATGATACTGCGGAGTTTGTTGCTCCTCCGCCGGTACTTTCAAAAAGAGATTGAACTTCTACTTTTTCTCCAGGAACGTTTAGGTTGGCTGATGGATTGCCTTTTGTTTTTGATGTTTCGATTGTTGTTTTTTTGGGGGTGATAAAAACATCATGTGTGGCACCTCCAATTGTTGTCACTTTCATGGGATTTCTCCATAGCTGCTAAAAAGAGTGCAGAAAAACAATTGCTGAAAGCAAAATAGTCAAATTTATTAATTTCATAAATAAGTGAGCGCGAGAAAATCTCGCGCTCACTCACCAAATTTGCTGTGATTGTGTATTTTACTTATTCAACCCGCTGTTCTTTTTCAGGTAGAATAGCGTTTTCTTCCCAAATGGTTTTTTCTCTTCGCATGCACGCTGGTGTTTCGAGTGTCTCTAGATTATGTGTATCGAATTGGTCATTTGGCTCAAGTACTGGAGTTTGTGTTTTTTGTAGCACTGAAAGTTCATGGACAGTGCTTTCTGGGATTAGGTTAGGCACATTTTTGTCTTGTGCAACCTGTGCAGGAGTTAGACTTGCGTTTTCTGGTGAAACCATTTTTTCTCTGTGTCCGGAAAGTCCTGTTGCGATAACTGTGACCATAATTTCATCATTGAGGGAAGGGTCAATGACTGACCCAAGAATAATGTTGGCGTTTTCTCCTGCAAGATCATAAATTACGCTTGCTGCGGAATTTATTTCATGTAGCGCGATGCTGGTATTGCCAGTGATGTTTAGAAGAATTCCGCTTGCACCATCGATGTTGATGTTTTCCAATAGTGGTGACTGAATCGCTTGCATTGCGGCTTTTTTAGCTCGATCTTCGCCAGCACATTTGCCTGTTCCCATAATGGCGCGACCCATTTCGTGCATAACTGAACGGACGTCTGCAAAGTCGACATTGATGAGTCCTGGTTTTTGTATAATGTCTGAAATGCCTTTTACGGCGTGTTTCAAAATACTGTTAGAAAGGGCGAATGCGTCTATAACGGAGATGTTTGGGTCAGAAACTTCAAGAAGCTTTTCGTTTGGAACAACAATCATTGTATCAGCTGCTTCTTCTAGACTGCGAACGGCATCTTCTGCGTGTCTAGCTCGTCGCTTGCCTTCAAATTCGAAAGGTTTTGTAACAACGGCAACTGTTAAGATTCCCATTTCGCGGGCAGAACGGGCTATGACTGGCATTGCACCAGAACCTGTTCCTCCGCCAAGGCCTGCGGCTAAAAAGAGAATTTCGGTACCCTTAATGTGTTCCTTGAGGTTTTCTATGTCTTCTTCTGCTGCCCTACGGCCGATTTCTGGGTCAGATCCCGCTCCCAGGCCGCGAGTGATTTTATTTCCGAGCTGGATTTTATCATCAGCGAACGAGTTGGCAAGAGCTTGAGCATCGGTATTTGCAACTATGAATTCTACGCCTGCGCAGTCTTCACTTTCTATCATAAAGTTAACTGCGTTACCGCCGGCTCCACCGACTCCAATAACTTTTAGGCGAGCTTCGCCTGAACCTGCATTTTTGTTTTCAACCATTTCAATCACGGAAGACTCCTCCATCATGTGACGAAGACATGGATTTTTTTATACTTGCTTTGCAGATATCGCTGCAAAAACTTATAAAAAATCATATATCCAGTCTTTCATCTTTTTGAACACTCTTGAAAAGAGTGATTTAGACGAACCTTCTGAGAGTTCACCTCGCCCTCCGCGGGCAGAGAACAGCAAAATGCCATATGCTGTAGAGTAGATCGGGGTTTTGAGAAGGCGCGGGACAATTCGTTCGATTTCTTCATTATCTGCATGTGGCATGCCAACGCGTGTTGGAATGTTAAACATGTCTTGGGCTAATGTTTCTACTCCACGAAGCAATGAGCCGCCTCCTGTTAGTACAAGGCCTGAGCGCATAAGTGGAGCAAGTTTGTATTGAATAATCTCATCTTGAACAAATTCAAAAAGCTCGGTTGCTCGGGGATTAAGAATTTCTATAATTTTAAACAAGTCGATTTCTTGTGACTGGTATTTTGGTGGCAAAACTTCTTGGATTGGTTTTAGTGCATCAAGTTTTGCGGTAGAGCTTACTGAGCCATGGCTGTGTTTAAGTTCTTTTGCAATGCCTATTGGCAAATTAAGGCATAGGGCAAGGTCGTGGGTAAAGTGAGTACCTGCAACGGGAATAACTTTTGAGTGTATAACCCGGCCATTTTTATATATTGCAAAATCAGATGTTCCACCGCCGATATCGATGATTGCTGATCCAAGCTCTCGTTCAGACGCGCTAAGTACCGCTTCGGCCGATGCAATTTGTTCAAGGACGATATCATTTGTTGTGATGCCAGCTAGTTCGCAGGCGCGAATAATATTTTGTGCAGACCAAATGGCTCCCGTGACGATGTGAACTTGCGCTTCGAGCCGTGATCCATGCATTCCTAGCGATTCTTGAACAGTTTCTTGTCCATCGATTCTGAAATATTGGGGAATGACGTGCAATATTTCTCGGCCTTCTGGAATTGGAATGTTTTTTGCAGACTCCAGAACCCGTTCGATATCATTTTCGTCGACGTCCTGATATTTTATTGGAACGCAGCCGCGAGCGTTAAATGATTGGATGTGTGCTCCAGAAAGACCGACCGTTGCTTCTGCGATTTTTATGCCGGATTCCTCTTCGGCCTTGCTAACTGCGCTTCGTATCGATTCTGCGGCAGTTTTGATATCGACTACGATACCGCGTTTTAGACCTTTTGATGGGTGGTGACCGATTCCTAGAACTTCAATTTTGCCCGGCGATTCGACATGTGCTATCAGGGCGCATATCTTCGTGGTGCCTATGTCGATTGCGGTCATGATTTTTCCGCTTTGTGTTGCGCTCATTTTCCCGCTCCTTTAAGGGGTGAAGGCATCCTTGCTTTGTATTTGCACAACGATTTGGCCAGAAAACCTTGTGTCGAGAACTAGCCGTTTTCCTCGTATCGTTTGTGCTGGCAGGGCCTCCATTATTTTTCCCACGTTTAACGTTGCCACCTCAATCTTTTCTTTGTTGTTCTTCAAGATGTCTTTGTTTGTGAGGATTACATAGTTCATTGTTGTTGCTGCCGGATGTAAAATGATTTCATTTTCATTCTTATATATAACGTCATAGCAACCACACCATTGCCGGCAGAGATTTTGCAAGAATTTGTTTAGATCTCTACCAATTTTATCGCCGCAGGGCAGTGCTAAGAGCGTTACGTTTGGTAGTGTGTTTATGCATGACGGTGCAAAAAATGCGATTGGATGCATATTGCCTCGGTTGTCGATGTCCCACTGATTATTGACTGTATATTCTGGAACAACGCTTGTGGGTGTAATGTGAGCAGCATCTTTTGTGATATTCCAGCACAAAGCTTTGATTGTAGTTGTTGTTTGTCCAAAGATTTTTTGTGCTTTTGTGCGTAGATAAGAGCTTGTCATAAAAGTGAAAGTTAAAATAAAAATTAAGAGACTAACTCGTTTGAGTTGCTTTGTTGAGCGTTTGGGGCGTGGCTTTTGCAGCATGCCAAACTACCTTGCAAGATCTATTGCTTAGAGTTATCGGGACTATATATCAGGTAATAGAGTGGTTAAAATGATCTACCTCATTCTAGTTGATCCAGAATGAGGCAGTGTGATTCTTGTGTACCTGATATTATGCTTCAATTTCTTCTTTTGACGTAGGCTTTTTTTTTTCTTGTGTTTGAGTGTCTTCTTCGGCTACATCATCTTCTTCAATGTCTATAAAGATTGGCTTACCAATCATTTCTAGTTTTCCGCCGGTTATAAGGTTTAAAAATTGTGCATAAGGGCCGAATGCAATATCAAACATGCAAAAACAACCACCATAATTTTTTACAGAAGCTAAAAAGACGCCTGCTCCCGCAATAAGGCCTATTGCAGGTCGGAAGCCAATTCCAAATTCTATTGGTCTTTCAAATGCTTGCTTGAGCGTAACATGGCTACTAAACATTTTTGCGGCATAAAAATTAATGGATATACCAGCCATAATGCCGATAGAGTGAAGAGTACATTGAAATGTTGCTTTGGCACGATTACCTTTTTTGTCTTCGAATGTAAATGTCAGCCTGGGTGCTCGTTGGTCGTATATAAGGCCCTTGTTTGTGTCGATTGCAATGGCGAGGCCCCCTGTCATTAAGTATTTTCCCCAATTTGGTTCAGTTACTACTGATTTTCCTCTAGAAAACTGAGGGACTGCCGAGAAAATGGCTATTAAAAGTAACGTAACTTTGTTGTTCATGAAAAATCCCCTTACCAGACATCCGTCTTATGCTTCTGTTAATTGTAATATTAAGGGGTTTAAAAAAAATGCCAAGGATGAAGTTGGAAGGGCAAAGCTTTAATAGCCAGAGGCTTTAAAGTAAAAAAACAGCGCGAGAAGCGCCAAGATTATAAGAATTCTGCGATTCATCTTCCTGCCCAGAAAGTTGAGTGTTGATAAGTTTCTTCAGTTCTTTGTTTAGTATAAAGAAATGTTTCTATTTGGCAAGATTTATTTATACGTTGTTAAAAAATGTTTCAGTGGCCTTGGGTTTGTGTTTCTTATTAAACAAGGCAGGAAGGAAACCTGCCCTGTTTTAATTAGTTAGAAAGCTAAATCTAATCCTGCTTCTTGGAACATATCGTAAGCATTAGACTCTGTTGAATATCCTGGTTTAACGGTATAAGGGAATCTAAGCAGTTTGCCGGATGCATCACGTTCTATTGTGACATGATAATTTTTAAATTCATCCCTCAATTGCGGTGAATCTATGGCTTTTGCTGCGTCATGAAAATGAGTACAGATGAGTCCTAGTGTGTTTTTATGCTTTTTTAATTGTTCCATTATTTTGATACTCATCTTGGTCGCTGCATCGGGATTAGTTCCTGTAAACATTTCGTCAGCTATTACTAGTGAAAAATCGTTATTCTTTACTTCCTTTAGGCCTGTCATAACTTCGCTTATTCTTTGTATTTGTTTTTGGAAAAGCGATTTGCCTTCTCCTGGTGAGTCTTCGATGTTCATATAAGTGTCAAAGTTGGAAAATGGAGTTAGTGTTGCTGATTTTGCCGGGACAATTCCAAGAGATTGGGCCAAAATTACGGCGGTTATTGTTCCGCCAAGATAGACAGATTTACCACCAGCATTGGGCCCGGAAAGTACTCTGTATCGATGGTTTTTCTTATTTCCGCCGAGTTCTATATCATTTGCGACAGCTTTTTCTGGATCGATGAACAAATCCCACATCCCATCAATTTTGAGATGAGGTTTTTGTGCTTGTTCAAATTGTGCAAAACAGAATCCATTTTTCTTATCTGTATGTTTAGTACAAAGCGTTGCAGCAGAACAAAGTGCGTCAATTTCTCCAATTCCTTCAAATACAACTGCGAATTTGTCGCGAATTTCGTAAAGCATTCTGTAGGTTTTTAAAATTCTTCCTTGATTAGCCAAGAGTGATGGTTTGCCTTTTTCGAACGTTGTAGTGTCAAGGTCTTCCAGCACTTCTGCAATTTCTTTGTCTTTACCAGCAAAGAAGTCCTTTAAATCTTTGCCTAGCTCTAGGTTGTTTACAGCTTCGGGCCCGAGTTCTTCTACAAGATCATAAAGCTCACCTAAAAGGCATTTGATTGCAATAAGGTGTGATTGTGCATTGCTGGTAGTCTTTTTAAGTGACATTAAGTTCCAGCTAGGAAGTGCGCCAAAAGCTAATCCTAGCCCTCCAGCAGATAGAGTTCCCACAACTATTGAAAATGCGGCGTTGCCTTTAGTAGAAAAGTTGAGACTTTTAATCTTATTCCAGCCCCATTTGGATGCTTTACAGATTGATGTTATTGGAGATGGTACTTCGTAATCTTCCATAGGCTTAAACGGAGAGGTTCTTATATCTTCCATGTATTCATGCTGGAGTTTCTTTGCTTTAGCCACGTTGGTGCTAATGAAGTCAATAAGCCACGAACCAACAGTTGGGATAAAAAGTGCTAATAAAGTTGTTTTTAAAATTTGTGTTGTTTGTAATGTTGTTGTGCTCCTGTTCATTTGCTTTCCCAATGATTGTGGGATAAACATTGACCAGAAACCACGGTCCCAGTAATGGCGCATGCCAGTTTGGCTAAGTGGAGTGTTACCTTCGGTAATTCCTGGTAAAAAGAATTTTAGAAGCATTGGTTCGAGTTTAGCCAATCTGGCAAGAATGGTTATGGCTTTGTTTCGCTTGTTGCTATTTTCGCTAATGATTTTAATAAAGCCTTGCCTCAGCTTAAGTCTTTCTATCGAAGTTGTTGGGCGTGCTATGAGTGCTTTTGCAAAGGCACTGCCACTTTGGGTTTTATTTTTGTTAATAATATTGGCAATGCTTTCGAATGGGGTTTTGGGGTCACCAAAAAGGAGCCTGAGGTCGCTATATGTTGCTAATGTTAGTCTTGATTCTGTTAACGATCTTTTTCTTCTTTCTTCGTTTTTTTCTATTGTTTTAAAAAGCTTTTCGAGTTCTTTTGTTTTTTTTTGTAGTTTCTCATCCAAAATTTCTTTTGGATATTGTTTTAAAAATTTTAGGTCGTTTTGTTTTGAGCTTAAAATATTTTTGATTTTTTCTCCTAATTCAGCCTGTGTGAACTGAATGTTAAGAGCGGCACACATTTTTTTGGATATATTTTTAGGGTATGCTGTGCTTACACAAAACAATAAAAAAAATATTTTTTGTAAGGCCGGTGTAAATGCTTTGAAATTTTTCATTACTTTACCTCACTATAAACTTTGAGATGGTCGATAATGTCGTCATTTTTAGAAAATTGCATTTCATCTCCGAATGTTGGAGGTGATGTTAAAGTTGCAATTCCACTTCTGATAGATTCAATTGGTAGTAAAAACGGTGAGATGCCAATGCGTGGTGCAACGAGAAGTAGCCATCCTCCACCCTCAAACTTTACTATATGTATTCTTATGTCTGCCAAAGTCGCTGCTCCATATAGAGTCCAAGCCAATGTGCTTAAATTATCCTTAGAAGAATTGAGCATTGTTTTTTTCGCCCCATTTTTGAGGATTCCTCTGATAAGCATTATTAGTGAGGAAAGACCAACTAGTCCTGGTAGTGATATTCCGCCTGAAATTTTTAGTTCTTTTTTATAAAGGTCTTTTAGGTTTAAGTTACCTCCGATGTATGCAGCTCCTACAAATGCCTGTGCAGATGGAAGATATGGAAGGCCTAAAGTCTTAAGCTTAATTTGTAGATTTGAATGCCCTTTTGTGCCGTCTTGGGCTTCAAAAGTAACAGGAAGCTTTATTGTTTGAGAAAAGAAAAGTGCATGTCCTGTTGCCTTGGCCCAGCCATTTACAACCTTGTAATTTTCTAAGGTTTTATTGATAGTAAAATCAGAAGTTGTCTTTTTTGCATCTAAATCTAAGAACACATTCGTTGTTAGTAGCGTCGAGATTGCAAGCACCATTGCTAATTTTCTTTGCATTTTTATCCTTTAACTGATGGTTAATAAAATTAGTTTAAGTTTAATTTGTAATGATAAAAATATCCTCTATTTCGTTTGTGTGCAAATTACTCTTAAAAACCGAGCTTTTAAAGCATTATTTTCCGTAAGAAACGAGAAACATCAATATGCCTGCGGCGACTGAAGCGTTATAAGAAATGTCTTCTGAGCGTTGTGGGAGTGTGATGCAGGTTCCAAACTTTTGGACTTGTGGAGAAATGCCAGTGGCTTCGTTTCCAATGACAATGCACGTCGGTCCTTCAAAATTTTGTGTTCTAGTATCAACTCCATTTTCTAGAACGGCCATGTAAAGGTTGTAGCCAGATTTTTTGAGTTCTTGTGCGGCCCAAGCCATAGAGGGTGCAATAAATATAGACATATGTTCAGTAAGGCCAGCGGATGCTTTAAGTGTTGCGGGGCCGAGTGGAGCCGAGTTTCCTTTGCAAAGTACAATGCCATCAAAGCAGGTGCAATGGGCTGAACGAATAATTGCTCCAAGGTTGCGAACATCCTGCACTGCATCGAGCAGAAGAATTTTTGGTGCTTTGAGTGGATTGAAAAGTTCTTTTTTGAATGGAAATAGCGACATCCAGGCGATTATGCCCATGTGGTCAGTGGTTCCAGCCATTCTCGTCAAAGACTCGCGTGGGATGTAATTTATTGTAACCGGTTTTTTGGGTAAGAACTGTTCAACGCGCCTCCATCCTTTTGGAAATGGCTTGGTTGTGTAAATTGATTCTAATTTGCGCTTGCCAGCCTTGAGCGCCTCTATAATTGGATGTGCGCCATAAATGAGCTCGTTAACATTTGTAGAGCGTCCTTTTTTCTGTTTTTTTGTTATGTGTTTCATATTATTTTAATGCCTAAATGTAAGGAGTATTAGTGTTTTTATCTTTGATTAATTACTGAATGATTGATTTTAACATATCAACGTGATTTGCCCAATTTTAGTGTACACTTCTGATCGTTAGCTAAAAAAATCGGAATGCTTTGTGGCAAAGGGGACAGGCACATGAGGTTGTTCTTAGAGGGCAACATAGGGGCAGGTAAATCAAGTTTTTTAAAGGTTATAGAGAGACATGCGCCAGAAATTAAAATTGCATTTGAGCCATGTGACGGTTGGCTTGCGCAGGGTAGGGGAAAGGCCTTGTTAGAGCAATTTTATGTAGAGCCGACGCGGTGGGCTTACATGATGGAACTCGTTGCTATGACAACTAGGGTTCAGGCGCATCTTAAAGATCAAGAAACTCATACGAATAATGAATGTAGAGTTATGGAACGTTCAATTTATTCGGGGCATTACTGCTTTGCTTTGGATGGAAAACAAAATGGGTTTTTTACGGATGTCGAATGGACTGCATATATGGCGTGGTTTGAGATGCTGGTTGAAGATTGCTGCAAGCCACCATCTGGATTTATTTATCTAGAGGTTGATCCAGATATTTGTTTTAGGCGTGTTTGTAAACGTGGTCGTGGGTGCGAGACATCTTTGGATGTGCCTTATCTTGCGCGAGTTGGTGATTGGCATAAGAAGTTTTTGATCAAAAAAATGGGTATAAGCAAAACATTGAAAAATGTGCCAGTACTTTGCATCGACGGCAACCAAGATTTTACGGGATGCGAAGAGCGCGAAAAGGCTCTTGTAGAGCGTGTTTGCGAGTTTGTTGCTAGGCTTAATCCAAATGGGATTTATTCATCTACAGCATATTGCGAGAAAAGCCTTTGACTTGGGTGGTCTTTTCCTTTACCATGACATTATTGCCAATCAGGAGGCGTTGCAAAACCCTGGCGGGCACGTGAAAACGGGCGAGTAGCTCAGTTGGTAGAGCGTCTGCCTTACAAGCAGGTGGTCACAGGTTCGAGTCCTGTTTCGCCCACCATCTTTGAAATCAATTCCTCGGTAGCTCAGTTGGTAGAGCAAACGACTGTTAATCGTTGGGTCACAGGTTCGAGTCCTGTCCGAGGAGCCAAAATTGGGGGCTGTAGCTCAGTTTGGTTAGAGCGTCCGCCTGTC
>DAOVOC010000084.1 GCA_030629865.1 bacterium | reverse complement strand
TATGCATCACCACAACAACTTTTTTACGACCCTATCAAGCAATATTGGATTCAAGCGCAGTATCTGAGTGAAGAAAATTTTTTGCTTGGTATCAATGGTGAAATTTTGCCTATTTCTATGATTGCTTGCCAGACAAAAAGACATCCTCGCAGTAAAGAAGAACATTATTACAAATCGTTTTCGCTAGAAGTTTCTGAACCAAAAACTTTATTTTTACGTGAATATGATCCCAAATGTAAATTAGGCGATAGAGCTATTTCTGTCCTGACTCACAACGGCGAACCGTTTGTGATCGGAGCACTTACTCTCAGTTCTTTGATGGGTGGCAAAGGGGCTGCTGTTGCAACTGGTGTTGGAGCAGGTTTTGCAGCAAGCGTTGGCGCTAAAATTGCTATGAGCGCTCTTCCTGTTGCCAATACTGTTATTGCCACCGGATCGGCTGCTTATGCGGCATATCGAGTTGGGAAAGTCGTATTTAAATTGGGACGAAAAATTTATAAGCACTTTTGTAGCAAAAATCAAAAGGATAAACCCAAAAAAGATATAGTCGAAGTGCTCGATCCAGACTGGGGCAAATACAAAAAAGTTGACCATGGAATCAACTGGAAATTAAACGAACCAGATGAAGCAATAAATCGTGCTTTAGATGTTAACGATAACGTTGAATTGGATACTGAATTTTTGGCAGAAACTGAAACCTCATTTGAAATGCCAAGCTACAAAAAATCTAACGGGATGTGTAGTGCGTGCAAAATTGTTGGCGATATCAGTCCAGACAAAGCCGTAAACCTTAGTGCAGTAAAAACAGCTAAACATTGTCTTTCCCAAGATTGTAAAGGAGCTAAAAAGTACCTTGCATTTTGTGATTTTCTAAAACTATCACAATCAATATCAAGTTCATCACATGCACAAAACTGTGCCTTCTTATTTCCTTTGGCAATATCTGAAGTTGGCAATTCTGACATTACTCAAAACAATCTTACATCTTTTGAACGGCATGTTCTTTTGAATGAACTTTGGCAAATTGCACAAGAAGAAGATATTGCAGGAACTTTGATTGATGCCGCTTTAACATTTGGTCCACCTATAAAAATTCCCAAAATTAAATGTCCAACATTCATTACAACAGTTGTAACAAAATCGAAGTTCATTCGCGACCTGATCGATAGGCTGAATAAGCTTTCCAAGTTTTGCAGAGAGTTTTACAAAACTCCCGATTTTGCAGATTGCACATTTGGAGCTGTCGCCAAAAAAGCTACTAAGAAGACATCAAAAAGCTGTGGCAAGAAACTTCTGCAAAGAACCAAGTCTTTTAAAAATGCTTTTAAAAAACGAAAATTGCCTAGAAAAGAGCGAAGAGGTTTAAAGCAAAAGTCCAGACAAAAAACTTGTTCAAAAAAAACCGTCAAAAAATTAAAAAAAAAGAAAGTTGCAAAAGCGCAACAACAAACAGCTAAAAATATAACAACTTGGGAAACAAAGGAGACTGGGTGCAAAAAATGCATAGCTCGCTTTATGGCTGAAAATGCTAAGAGAGCAATTAAACCCGCAATTGCAGATCTGAAAAAATATAAATTTAAGGAAACTTTTAGCGCCCAGCTTCGAGACAAAGATAGCAAAAAATGGGAACACGTAATCAAACCAGACAAGCATGGGTTTAAGAAACTTGAAATATCTTTAGATCAAAAGGCTGAAGCAATTGAACGTACCACGAAGGAAGCCTGCGATGTTGGTATTTTAAATAAAGATGGAGTACAGAGAATTGGAAAATTCTTTAAAGAACTGAATTTATATCTGTTTGTGGAAGGAAATATGATTAATAATGTTTTCAATATTGGTAGCAGTTGGCTTAGAGACAATGTTTTAGAGACTTGTTCAGAGTGTGGCCGGCCAATTTCAGTTGATGATGATTTAGATGCATTTATCAATACGTAAAATTTAAGGAGCAATTATGGCAGAGGGTAAGCGAAAAAAAATACTCAAGGTAAAACTCGAACAAAATCCAGGCGATATAAAAGCCTTAATAGAACTTGGTTTTTTACATATCTTAGAAGATGCTAACCATGATGAATCTTTACGGTTATTAAATCGTGTTCTTGAATTAGATCCTAAAAATGTAGAAGCAATGTTTTGGTTAGCAAACTCATATTATCATTGTTTTTATGATGAAAAAAAAGCAAAAGAAATATTAGAAAAAGCCTTAAAAATAAATCCTCATGATGCTGCATGTCATAAATTCTTGGCTGACATTTTTAGAGGTCTCGATAAGAGCTATAACAAATCTATATATCACATAAAAAAAACTATAGAATCTGAGCCAACATGGATTACGCCTCGTATTAGGCTAAGCAGGTATTTAATGAAAATTCATAAATTTGATGAGGCAGAAATAGTAGCCAAAGAGGCGATTGAAATATTCAAAAAAACAAAGTTTCCTATCACAGAAACACGCATGGAGGAATACTATGAAGAATGTATTCGCGGTCGGTTACCAAGCGAAAAAAAATATATAGAAGAACTTTTCGAAGACATCAAGAAAGCTCGAAAAGAATATGGAAAACAAAGTAAGTAACTCGTAGCAAATTATAAAATTAGTTGCATCCTAAACAATTAAAAACCACTAAAAAGCCAATGATGAAACCAGTCAGGGGTACATTTTATTGCACAAACCGCAATCATCCATTTTTTAAGGACATATGCTTGTTTAGTATTTTTGTTTATGGCATCTATAATTTGTCTTCCAGCCTCCTTCAAACCTATTACCCAGTATTTGTTTGACGCATATTTAGGATTATATCGTTCATTAGCAACCCAACCAGGAACAATATCTGTTACACATATTGGAATGTTTTTGAGTTGTATTCGCCTGCGAATACTTTCCAAATATTGCTGTATAAAGATTTTGCTTGAGCTGTAAATTGGAGAATATAAACTTGCTCGCAGAGCTGAAATAGATGTTATTCCAACAAGGTGTCCTGATCTTTGTTGTTCAAAGACTTGGAGTGCAACCTGTGCCATTTTTACAAAACCTTTGAGATCGACCTCTATCTGCCACGCTTCTTGTTCAGGTGTTGCTTTATAATTTCCACAAAAATCGTTAAAAGCACTTAGTGAAATCAATATCAGATCTAATCCGCCCATTTCTTTGATAAGCTCTGACAAAAGCTCTTGAGCATTAGATTTTGAAACATCAATTATTTTTATGAATGTTTTTGTTGGAATTTCTTCCTGCAGAGATTTCAATAATGTAGAAGCACTTTTTTGACTTGCTTAAACATATTATCATGATTTTTGTGATGATGATAAAACATTAGAATTACTTGAAAGAGCCTTAAAGCTTGCTCCAGATAGGACTGATCTACATAGTCTAATTTCGGATCTTTTTTATGATGTTTCTACTGAAAAAACAATTTTTCACTTAAAACGTACAATTGCATTAGAACCAACATGGATCTCTCCGCGAATAGCATTGGCGTATTATTTACTTGAACAGGGAATGCTTGATGATGGCGAACGTGAAGCTATAGAAGCATACAAAGTTTTTAAAGATCTAAAGAAACCTGAGCTTAAAAACTCATATGACGAGTATTACGAGCGATGTGTTACAGGTAGGGCAAATGCAAGTGAAAAGAAGTTTCGTGAACTATTTGAATTAATTAACGAGTAAGCACGGAACTGCTCTTTGTAAAGATAAAAGTCTATCTAGACAAAAAAGGTAATTTTGACATCGCTGCGTGACTGTGCACACCACTTTGCCATAACTTATCATCGAAAGCTGGCAGCCCACTCCCTCTTGTAACTTGTATTTGCGCTGAAAGCTGAAATAAGCTTCACACATTCTTGAATTCGAACGCTTCAGGAGAAGGAAACTTCGTGAAGTGCATCAGGTTAATTTTGTATCTAT
>DAOVOC010000067.1 GCA_030629865.1 bacterium | reverse complement strand
GTAAATTAAAACTCATGTTACCCTCGTTTGTATCGGTAAAAAAATGCGCCGGGCAAAACCACAAGGCGCACATAAATTTCTGGTTCAGTATGGATCACAATGTTAAGAGATATATTTTCAACATGCAAACAAAAATAAAAAAACGCGTCTTTTTAGCACTTTTTATGTTTTTTATAATTTTTACACCTCTTAAATACTGCCAACCAATTATTATAATGCTTAGCCCGGCAGGCGATTCTGCAAACCGAGGGCGAGATCTAAATTCTTCTTACGAACGAGGAACGGCCTTCCAGTGGACACAGGACCTAAAAAAAGAGCTGGAAAATAGAGATGGCATCGAAGTAATTCTTTCCCACAGACCAAACGAAAAGTTGGAACCACTACAAATTGCCCAATTTTCCAACAGGCTTGACGCAGATCTATTTATAAGTCTTCATTTGTACGCTCAGCAAAAGCCAAACCCGCAAATATCGCTGTTTCACCTAGTGCGCGATCCATTTTTAGACTTTTCCCTACGCAAGACAGATGCTCTACAAATTATTCCTTTATATAAATCGCACCTAAAAAATATCCATTTAACCAAAGCAATGGCCAACAAGATGGAAACCGTATTGAAAAACACAGAAAACAAACCTTTTTGTCAATGCACCGGCGTTTTTGGCATCCCCTTGGCGGCCCATGCAGGAATTCTAGCACCCGCAATTGCCATCGAGGCGGGAATTTGTCAAGATGAGATGTACAAGGGACTGACCAAGCCTTGTGCGCAGGCGATTCTTACAGCTCTCAAGGAGGTCTACCATGAAAATACTGATAACCTATCATCCAACATTCCGACTGTACTTCATTAAAAACTCTAACTATTTGTTGGCCTGGCCCACTGCTTTACTGTCTTGGGCGCCTATTTTGTCATCCCGAGCAACTTATTTGTCATCCCGGACCCCGATCCGGGATCTTTTCCGTTGTTTTAGAAAATTTTGACTTTATTAAGATGTTAAATAATTATGAAAATATACTGTGTGTACATAATGACAAACCGCCCCAGAGGAGTACTCTACACTGGCGTAACAAATAACTTAGTTCGTAGAGTTCAAGAACACCATAAAAGAAAAGTCGAAGGTTTTACTTGCAAATATAAAACTCATATTCTTGTCCACTATGAAGTAACAACTGATATTCATTCTGCAATTTCATATGAAAAGAAACTAAAAAATTGGAAACGCAATTGGAAAATTGATTTGGTTGAAAAAAATAATCCAACATGGAAAGACCTCTATCCAGAGATATGCGGAAAAGATCCCGGATCAAGTCCGGGATGACAATTTGGGGTTGCGGGATGACAATTTGGAAGTGCGGGATGACAATTTGGAAGTGCGGGATGACAATTTGGAAGTGCGGGATGACAATTTGAAAGTGCGGGATGACAATTTGGAAGTGCGGGATGACAAACTAGGGTTACGAGATTGAAAACTTAAATAAGTGGAAAAAAAAACAAAACCAGAAACAGATAATTAGAAATAACGAGGTCTACCATGAAAATACTGACAACTCTTCTAAACACGGCTACATTAACAATATACACACCGTACCTGTGGTTGATAGCAGCTCTCGCGTTCCTTCTTCTTGAAGCTGCCGTTCCAGGTTTGTTTTTTTTCATCTCATTTGCACTAGGTTCTGCTGTAGCAGCCGCTGCAGCTTTTTTAGATACTTCTTTCACCTGGCAGTGCACACTGGGTCTTTTTAGCAGCATAGCTGCATTTTTTATAATCCAACGCTGGCTTAAACGAGATGGCCTTTCGAGCTATGAGGCAACCAACGTTGGCACAATGACAGGCCTTCATGGAACCGTTACCCGCAAACTTGTACAAAATGGCACAGGATCGGTAAAAGTTGGCGGAGAAACATGGTCTGCCAAAGCATACGACTCAAATCCTCTTGCACTCGGAACACTGGTACGCGTAATTCGAATCGAAGGCAACAAGCTCATCGTCAAAGCCATTCAACAATAAGAGGAGGAAGTATCATGCCACCGAGTAAAAGTAAAAGCGGTGTTGTCACATAAATAAAGAGTGAAATATGTTTTTTATAAAAGAAATTAATAGACATTCCTCTGTCATCCCAGGCTTTGACGTGGGATCCAGGCCGAAAAACATTTATAAAAAGTGCCTGTGTTAGGATTGCCAAAGAATTTAAATATAAAAAAATTCACTCTATTTCCTATGACAGCAACCCGCCTATGAATATTTTATTGGCCTGGATCCCACCTCTGAGGCTGGGATGACAAAGGAGATTACATATATTCAATTTAATGACCGGAGTGACAAAAATAGGAAAAGACATACAACTTTTAAATAAGTAATGATTTTAAAACACACTACTAATAAGGAATATCATGACCTGCACATTCAACGGAGCATTTATTGGCGGCTTTCTTATCCTGATTGCAGCATCAACCCTTTTTTTAATGATCATTTTGGCAAAGGCAACCTACATTATCGGCCAAGCTGAAGTTGTCATCATCGAACGCCTTGGTAAATTCCATAGAATTTTGCACCCTGGCATCCACTTTGTAATCCCGTTTTTTGACCATCCACGTTCGGTAGTATGGACATTTGTAAAACAAGACCCTTCAGGAAGGCGCACTTACCGATACACAACAACAAAAAATCGTATAGATCTTCGCGAAGCTGTTTACGACTTTCCGAAACAAAACGTTATTACAAAAGACAACGTCACCATGGAAATCAACGCACTGCTTTATTACCAAATCACTGATCCCAAATGGGCCATCTACCGAATAAATAACTTGCCTGAAGCAATCGAAAAGCTGACACAGACAAAACTTCGTGACGTTATCGGATCGATGGACTTGGATGAAAGCTTGAGCTCTCGAGACCTTATTAACACAAAACTAACCGAAACTCTGGACGAAGCAACTGACAAATGGGGTGTCAAGGTTAACCGTGTTGAGCTACAAGAAGTCACTCCGCCAATTGATATCCGCCAAGCTATGGAAAAACAAATGCGCGCAGAGCGTGATAAACGCGCATTAATACTTGAAGCTCAAGGCGAAAAACAGGCAGCAATTTTGACTGCAGAAGGCGCAAAACAAGCAAGGCTAGAACGTGCAGAAGGTGAAGCAAAGGCACGTCTTATGGTTGCAAAAGCTGAATCTGAAGCAATCCGCGTTATTGCAGATGCCCTGCCTGGCAAAGATCCATCTTCTTACATCATTGCCACCAACTACATCAAAGCACTGTCAGAAATGACACAAGGCAAGGATGGCAAACTGATTATTCTTCCTTACGAAGCAAGTGGACTGATGGGTTCTGTGGCTGGAATCAAAGAGATTTTTGCACAAGGGAAGTCAGCCGTAGGAAAATAGTGGAATTAGAAAAAACAATTAACAGGCTCCCGGCATCACCGGGAGTCTACCTTTTCCGTGATTCAGATAACTCGATTCTTTATGTGGGAAAAGCAAAAAACCTAAAATCTCGCACCAAAAACTATCTCAATCCTTCTGACACAAAAACCACAGCCATGGTCTCTCTCGCAAGCACAATCGAACATCGAACAACCAAGACAGAGCTGGATGCCATGGTTCTCGAAGCACAACTTATCGAAACGCACCAGCCACCATTTAATGTCCTTCTTAAAACTGGCAAGCCTTTTTTGTATCTCTATTTTTCAACAGGCACACTGCCAAAACTCGAACTAAAAAGAGGACATGCACACATTGGAAAAGGAAAATACATAGGCCCGTTTGCAGAAAGTGCACACGCAAGAACGCTTTACAGCGCACTACTTAACGCTTTTAATCTGCGAGTCTGCAACAGAAAAATATCTGGTGGATGCCTTTATTATCATATGAACCGCTGCGCAGGAACTTGCAAAGAAAATTTTGATATCGCTGCATACAAGAAACGATTGCAGCAGGCAAAAAGTCTTTGCACCCGTGGTCCAAAAAAATTTATGCAAAAACTTAAACAAAAGATTAAACAGCACAGCAACTCGTTGGAGTTCGAAAAGGCTCGGCCTCTTTCTCTGCTGCATACTGCTTTAGCAGAAGCGTTAGGACCGCTACATGATGCAGAGTCTGTAAAAAGCTCATCTCGAACAAGCGATATAAGCCATATTTGGATTTTGGGTCCAGCAAGCAATGTAATGTTTCTGCTTTTTGCACATCAAGGGCATGTGAAAAAACAACACATTTTTTTCATAACAAACACCCAGACAGATCATCCAGCAACAACACACAATAACAATCAAAAAACCCATGATCCCACTGTAGAAATACAAAGTTACCATTCCCATACGACTGATCGCCAGCATGAAACATCAAATTGTCATCCCGGACACTCAAATTGTCATCCCGGACACTCAAATTGTCATCCCGGACACTCAAATTGTCATCCCGGACTTGATCCGGGATCCAGTAGCACTGTGCAAACAAAAAAAAACTCAAACTTCAAAGTTAACAATTCTTATAAAGTCTCTCTGGACTCCGGGTCTAGGCCCGGAGTGACATCTGAAAATAACAACGTAATCACCAACGATATTTTCCTAAGCTATTACAGAAAACTCCCTCCTCCACAAAGCATTTTTATCAACTTCAATCTCGACAACATAGAGCTTATACAATCTTTTTTACAAACATGGCACAAGAAAAAACAAGCGATCTCTGTTGTCGACACAACACATAAATCTCCACCAGACAATGTCGCTCTTGCAATCGAGATGGTACACAAAGAACACGAAAGAGCGGTTAATTCTGCCGGTGCAATTAAAAATTTGTTAAGGCTCAAAAAGAACATCCACTCCATCGATTGCTTTGATATCTCCCATCAACAGGGCCGCCAAATTGTAGGTAGCTGCATCAGGTTTATCGATGGCAATCCAGACTCCACAAAATTCAGACATTTTAAATTGCGCACAGTTCAAAGCAATAATGATTACGCCAGTCTTCAAGAAATTGTTAGCAGGCGCTACAAAACACAAACCGATTTGCCAAACCTTATTCTTATCGATGGCGGCAAAGGCCAGCTGAGCGCCGTGCAAGAAGTTATTTCAAATATCCCATGCGCCGCACTTGCAAAACGCGAAGAGAGAATTTTTGCTAAAACACTCCCGACAACCGGTAAAAAACTTAATCTAAAAACTATTGAAGGAGCACTTTTAACATCGCTGCGCGACTATGCACACCACTTTGCAATTTCGTATCATCGAAAGCTGGCAGCCCACTCCCTCTTGTAACTTGTATTTGCGCTGAAAGCTGAAATAAGCTTCACACATTCTTGAATTCGAACGCTTCAGGAGAAGGAAACTTCGTGAAGTGCATCAGGTTAATTTTGTATCTAT
>DAOVOC010000071.1 GCA_030629865.1 bacterium | reverse complement strand
GTGGAAAGGAGCCTGTGAATAATGTCCACTTTAACTATGAACGCATACGATAAGCTTTTGTTGGACTACAAGCCGCGTCCAATTCGTACCGAACGTGCGTATAAAATGGCAATGAAACAAATCGAAGCTCAAGCAAAAGAATTTGAAAAAGCATTTCAAAAACAAGAAGATAATCAAAAAGAAAAAGAAAGTGGAACAGACAAACCATTAGAAAAAAAAGATGCAAAATTAGTTGGGCCCAAAGATGTAACCATCGTTTCCACAACAGGGGATTTAAAACGAGACTTTTTAGAGCCAACACCAGAGGCAAAGCAAGAAGACGAAAAAATCCAGTTGCCTCAAGATAAGTGGGATGCTTTTCACTATTACATCGGAGCAATAATTTCTTCGCTTAACCGCATAATGGGAAAAATAAATAGCTTTGCTTTGGGAATAGAAGCACAAGACAAACTACAATTTCTCGAAAAGGACATTACAAAACTAAAAATTTCATTCGGAATTTTAAGCAGTAAGAAGCTATATCAGCGCCACCTCTTCACATCAAAAAACACTCCTCTACGTGAAGCAATTGCAAAACAAGCTGAAGCCCTACAAGAAATAGAACAAACAATTCCTGCGCTTCACGGAGAAACAGAAGACGAAGAAAAACTAGCAAAAGTTCTGACACCCGATTCTACGGAAGAAGATATCGATGCATATCTTATGGAAAGCTCATTAAAAAAACATTCAGAACAGCCCTTAAAAACGCTTTCATTCACTGCACGAGAAAACATTATCAAACAATTAACAACCATAAGTAATGTAAAACTCAAAGATATAATGGAAAAGACAGAGTCAGTAGTCACAAGCCCGGAAGTTCGCCAAGAGGTGGAAAAAAAAAAGCAAGAAATCTGGCAAAGGATAGAGGAACAACGAAAAAAGCTAAAAAATACTCGAATAAGCAGCAAAGATTGGATGCCAGGCTACAGCGGCGGGGGGCGAGATAGTAATTATAGCCCAATTCATCCTTCAAGACGTGGCGGAAGAAACGGTGGATATCAAGACTATGGAGATGACTACGAAGACTGGCAAGACATACCAGAAGATAATAGCCCAACCACAGGAACCTCTGATAACGCTCCTTACTGGGGTGGCGACAAAAAAGCAGACGATGCCGAAACAATCCCACTTAATGAGCTTATTCAAAGCCTTCTAGAAAATGACAACATAAAAACAATTATAAAAATTGGTAAAAGTGATTTTTGGTTTCAGCCAGAAGCTGAATATTTTCCTGGTATTACACTTGCTATCACAAGCATTAACTTCGCTCGCCTAACAGAAGACATAATCGCCGCAGAACAACGGCTCTATCGCAAAAAAATAAAAGACAAATTAGACAAGAAAGCTGGTAAAAAAGCAAAGAAGAAAGCTGCGGACAACGTTGATGCGCGCGTTATTGCCAAATACGAACAACTACTCAAAAATCTCGTTCCAGGAATCGTAAAAATGTATTACCACTGCGAAACAAACTTTATGCCTCTCATACTCGAAGGAGGGAATACAAAGATTCTACGGACTATTCCATGGCGAGAAGAAAGCACTGATACGCTAAAGCTAATCAAGAATATTTTTGAATCGAAACAACAATTTAATGAAAAAGGGCTTGCAGCATTCAACAAAAAGCTTGTCGAAACTATACAAAAAACCCTTGAAGACAATCAAAAAAAAATCACACAACTGCAAAAATTTGCAGAAACTGTCGAACAACAACTTGGTGGTTCAAAAAACTCAACAGACAAATTCACTGCAGAAACTTTTAACACTAAACTTCAAGCATTTGAAAATGCACGCTTTCAGTCAGTTTTCGCTATCATAAAAAATGGAATAGCAAAATTGGATCCAAAATTTGCAAGTGTTATAAAAGAGCTTGAACAAATAAGCCAAATTAATAACAAAGAAAGTGGCGAAGAACGCAGAAAAGCTGCACTAAAAACTGTCGTTGAAAAGCATCAACGAACGGTGTACAAAAATGTTCTTGCCACATGCCAAGCCTTCACAAATATTGGATTTGATATTCGCTTGCTTTATCCAACAAAAATAACAAATAAAGTCCACTTTACGGCAGAAAAGGGAAGTAAGGCATTTATAGACTATTACCTACAAGAAGCTGAAAAAAAACTACGACAACTAAACGGAGAAGAACTTAACAATCTCTTAAAATCACTTACAGAAAACGTTGAAAAGCTTGCCACAAAAAGGGTTGAGGAAAAACAATCCAAAGATGAAGGGGTTGGCGGCTGGATATTACGTAAAGCGAAAAATGCTCTTGGTACTGTTGCCGGAATTCCTGGTGCCGCGATTAACAAAATTACAAACCTAGTCACTGGTGGTGATGAAGGCATAGAACCACTACCTCAAGTGCAAGCACAACTCGCCGACGCGATTGAAAGAGCAAGACTTATCTGGTCGATGCCAGCGCAAGAACCAACAAAAGGAACTGAGCAACAAGCTGCAGATCAAAAACAAGCTGCACAAATACCTGTTTGGCAACGCATCAAAGACACTGCCAAACTAATTGGTGGCTCCGCCGCTGTTGCCGCAGTTGGCCTTTGGACAAGCACTGAAGCGGTTCGCACTACAGTTTGGAAATGGCTTCCAGAAAAATTTCAGAACTGGATCAAAAACGCAGCCGGAGAAGAAACCAAGAAATTCATAACGGGTAAGAAATCAGGCGGAGACTAAACGCTTTCGCCAATCACATCAAGAATCTTCTGTACCGTTTCTTCGGGCGACAAAAAGGTTGAATTGTCTACAACGATGGCATCCTTAGGAATAATTAGCGGTGCCACAGATCTGTTTTTGTCTCTCTCGTCTCGCTCAAGAACATCTGCAAGAACTTCTTCAAATGTTAAATTTTGCCTTTTTCGCTTAGGATCATTCATAATCCTTTTTGCACGCTCTTCTGCCAAAGCGGTCAGAAAAATTTTAATATCAGCATCTGGAAACACAACGCTTCCACAGTCGCGACCATCAGCGACAATGTCATAATTTTCCCCAACATTCTTTTGGACAGGCAATAATGCTTCTCGCACCTCCGGAATCGCACTTATAATCGATGCAGGCTGAGAAAACTCTGCATGAGAAAGTTTTTCTGTAATATCCACACCATCAACTGCAACCACAGCTCTGTCGCCACCGTTAACACGATATTCAATTTTTTTTAACATTTCTGCAATTTGGTCAAAGCGATAATTTTTACCATGCAAAATATACGCCGCAGCACGATAAAGCAGCCCTGTTTGCATGTGATGCACACCAAGTTTTTCTGCAACCGCATCGGCAACAGTACTTTTCCCGCTTCCTGCAGGTCCGTCAATCGTAATAATCATGCATTCTTCCCCAACCTATTCCATATACAAAAAACACAATCATATCTATAGCAAAATTATAAAAAAACACACGGCTTGAATACATAAACTTCAAACCGTGTGTAAACAATTTTATCTATAGTCTTACTTATTATTGCCAGAATGGTCTTTTAAAGAACAACCTTGACCTTTGCCAGGCCCCATTCCTCTACCTTGACCACCACAACCTAAGCCTCTACCAGGATAAGCCGATTCGACACTTGCACCGCCACCAGAATGATTTCCTAAAGGACAACCTTGACCGTTGCCAGGCCCCATTCCTCTACCTTGACCACCACGACCACGGCCCATTCCTGGAACATCCCTAGCTCTACCTTTTCCAAACATATTCATTCCTCCTACTAATAAACCACAACAAACAAAAATCGTTAAAACCCTATAATTCTTCATAATAACCTCTTGGTAAAATTTTATTTATTAAGGACCTTATTCATTATCCACTTACAACTAAAATCTGTCAAGCTGCAACAAACAACAAAGAGTCGTATTACAAGTAGAATTTAAAGATCAAAGCATTAACACACCAATTTCTGGCAACGGCCACACAAGCCATCTACATTTCCAACACCACTTTCTTCCCAGTGCCAACAACGTGGACACTTAATGCCCGACGCACGCTCAACTTGAACAAAAAGCCACGGCAAAGCTGTTGGCTGAAGGGTTTCTTCTGATGCAGCAAATGTAATCTCAGATATAATGAACCAATCTTTAAAGAATCTCTTTAATCCCTCGCAATGCTCCAACCCTTTTATAAGACGCAAAAAAAATGCTCCGTCTTCAAGGTTACCGTCAATAAATAAAGTGATACTGGACTCGAGTGAATGTTTTACCGTCCCCACTTCACGAAGATCTTCAATCGCTCTTAAAACTTCGCTTCTAACAAGTTCTAACAATGGCCAAAGTTTTGTAGCATCATGTTCTGTAATATCATCAAGTGGTTTGACAAAAGCTTCGTCCCATCGCTCCAACATTTGTTCGAGAGGTGCACGATCAGCAAAGCTTTGAACGTGAATAGAATCTTTTTTATCACCTTGATAATGATCAGAAATTTCTTCTGCTAAAAACGAAAGAACTGGCGCCATAAGTTTTGTTATAATATCAAGAACAATGCTTAATGTTTTTTGCGCAGACTTTCTAAGCGCACCATCTTTGGCTTCAACATAAAGGCGATCTTTAACAATATCCAAATAGCACGCACTCAAATCATGAGTACAAAATGAATTTAGTTTTTGAACAATTGAAGTAAAGTGATATTCACTGTACGCAGCACGAATCTCGTCACTCAACTGCAAAGTTTTTCCAAGAATAAAACGGTCGAGCGCCGAAATGGTTACTTCTTGTTGTAAACTTGTAAAATCTGGGCTCAACTGAAGAACAGGAATTTTACCTGCAAAAATTTTAAATTCACTAACTTCAACACCAACTTGAGGCGCAAAATCGTACAAATTCGAAACCATAAATCGACACGTGTTACGAATTTTACGAAACACTTCTGCAACATTTTTAAAAATATCATCAGAAACAACAACATCACGTTCAAAATCTGTTCCTGCTGCCCAAAGACGCAAAACATCTGTCCCATAACGCTTTGCAACGCTTTCTGGCGCAATAACATTGCCAATCGACTTGGACATTTTTTTGTGTTTTTCATCAATAGTAAAACCGTGCGTCAAAATTGTTTTTGCGCATGGTTTACCATGAATAATCATTGAAGAAAACATTGAACTTT
>DAOVOC010000040.1 GCA_030629865.1 bacterium | reverse complement strand
CAAGCATTTTCTAATTTTGATACATTATTGGCACCATTTGTCCGGTATGAAAAGTTGTCGTATGACCAAGTGAAACAAGCTATGCAAGAGTTTATATACAATGCCAATGTTCCAACTCGTGTTGGTTTCCAGACTCCATTTACTAACATCACCATGGATTTGCAGCCGCCATCAACGTTGGTTAATGAGCATGTCATAATCGGCGGTATGCCGCAAAAAGAAACGTATGCTGAATTCCAGGATGAAATGAATCTGATTAATAGAGCGTTTCTAGAAGTTATGACCGAAGGTGATCGCAAGGGAAGTGTGTTCACTTTCCCTATTCCAACGTACAACATCACCAAGGATTTTGATTGGGACAATCCCGAACTTGAGCCGCTTTGGAAGGTGACGGCCAAATACGGTATTCCGTACTTCGCCAACTTTATTAACTCTGATCTGTCTCCAGATGATGCTCTTTCGATGTGTTGTCGTTTGCGGCTTGATATAAGAGAATTAAAACACCGAGGTGGTGGACTATTTGGTTCAAATCCATTAACGGGATCAATTGGAGTTGTAACAATCAACATGTCGAGAATTGGATATCTTGCTAAATCAGAAGAAGATTTTATTAGCAGGCTTGATCGGCTTATGGAAGTTGCCAGAGTAAGCCTTGAGAATAAACGTAAGATTATTGAAAAGCTTACAGATCAAGGTCTTTATCCATATTCAAAATTTTATTTGCGTATGATCAAAGAGCGTCACGGAAGTTATTGGCATAATCACTTTGCAACGGTTGGACTGGTTGGATTTAACGAAGCTTGCCTCAACTTCTTGAGTGAAAATATTGCAAGTGAAAATGGTGTTGAATTTGCTAAAAAGATTATGCATCATATGCGCGACAGGCTTATTGAGTTTCAAAAACAGACTGGAAACATCTATAATCTTGAAGCGACGCCAGCCGAGGGAACATCTCGCAGGTTGGCTGGAATAGATTTAGAAAAATATTCAGATATCAAGACTGCTGAAGGAGAAGATGGTGAATATAATGCGTGTTTTTACAGCAACTCAACACAGCTTCCAGTTAACTATACAAATGATCCACTTGAGGCGATTGAAAAACAAGATGATTTGCAGTCTTTATACACTGGGGGAACTGTTTTCCATACATTTCTTGGGGAATCGATTGCAGATCCAAGTGCGGTAAAGCTTTTTATTAAAAAGATTTTTGAACAATATAAACTTCCATATCTTTCAATTACGCCTACTTTTTCAATTTGTCCTGAGCATGGTTATTTGCAAGGGGAACAAAAGGTGTGTTCAAAATGTGGCAAAAAAACAGAGGTCTATTCGCGAATAGTTGGATACATTAGGCCAGTTTCACATTGGAATGATGGGAAACAAGAAGAGTTTAGGGTTCGTAGGACATATGAAGTGCAAAATAATAAAAACATCAAAAAGCGTAATCGTAAAAAAGAAAACGAACTACAATTATGAAGATTGCTGGCTACGAGCCTTTTACGCTTACCGATTATCCAGGAAAGATTGCGGCAATTGTATTTACACAAGGATGTAATTTTCGCTGTCCGTTTTGTCACAACGGGGCTCTGCTTCCTGCAAAGCCTTCTTCTGGAAGCCTTATGCCAGAAGATAGTTTTTTTGATTTTTTAAGGTGCCGGCAAGACAAGCTTGATGGTGTTGTTGTTACGGGTGGAGAACCAACATTACAATTTGATCTGGAATTTTTTATACAAAAGATCAAAGCGATGGGATTTTTAGTAAAGCTTGATACCAACGGCAGTCGGCCGCATGTTGTGAAAAAACTACTTGATGAAAAGCTTTTAGATTTTATCGCAATGGATATCAAGTCATCTTTTGAATCGTATGATCGTCTTGCTGGGGTTAAAGCGCCAATTAAAAAGATACAAGAAAGTATACAGCTTATTGCTTCAAGCGGTGTTGAGCACCAATTTAGAACAACGTTTGTTGAGCCGCTTATGGACAATTCTGATCTTGAAAAAATAAAAGAAATAATACCAAACGGTTCTTGGTGGGTTAAGCAGAAGTTTAAACCAGAAAACGCTTTTGATAAAAACCTTACATCTTGTGCTGAAGAATAATCTTTTTGTTAATTACTTCGATGAGCGTTGGCAGATCCCCCTTGGCCTTTTCCCCAGCTTTTATTCTTTCTATGACTTCTTTGGGGAAAAGCCATTCAGCTGATACAAAATCATCTTGGTTATAATCAGGGTCTGAATCACTATAAATTGCATATAGTTTGCAGAACGCTGAAATATTATCTTTTAGTGGTTTGAGATATGCAATCTCACGAAATAGCATATCTTTAAGATTTATATTTAGTTCTTCTTGTGTTCCACGAAATAGTGCCTTTTCGTACGTTTCTCCTGAAGAAACATGGCCGCCAACACTGCAATCAAGACGGGATGGAAAGAGCTTTTTTGAAGCATGTCTGCGTGGAATCCAAACGAATCCTTCAGAATTAATTAAAAAAGCATTGATAACGCGGATGTAGTCGAGTTTTTTTGCATAGATTTCTGATCGTGGAGCTTGGCCGATGACGATGTCTTCTGGAGAGACCAAATCGAGAATTTCTTCTTGTGTGTTCATTGTTTTATTCCTGAAATGAAAAGAGCCACAATTTTGCGCAGTTCAGACAATGAACAAATGGTGGAGGCGATGGGAGTCGAACCCATGTCCGCGAAACAACACCCTCTAGGCCCTACGTGCGTAGCCTTAGAATTTTCAATCGTCGCCCTCAAAGGCAGAGGATTTGACGATTGCCTGCTCGGTGATACGACCACGTTACGGAGCAAATTAGCCTACCGTGGAAGTCCCGTTATCTTATACGTCCTAGCATTATGAACGGATACATTTTGCTAGAACGACGTATTTAGGCTACGGCAGTTGCGACGACTTCATCTTCCTTGCGACGTCCGAGGACGAGGCCTGAAAGGAGGGCCATAAATGCCAATATTGCCTGATACGCGTAAGGTACAGTGTTTGCACTTACTTAGTTTTGGACAGTTTTTACGAGTTCCTATCCACAACTCGGCACGCTCCCAAAGAGCACAGCGACACGTCGAAGCCGTGACGCCCCCAAACATAGACAGCTTCTCATGTTAGGGCGGGGGTGTCAAAGGGGTTATTGCAGGCGATAAAAACGGCTTTTTTTGCTATTCTTTGAAGTAACTTGTGATTTGCTGATCAGTTTTTTGTTGTAAAGTGCGAATATGGCTAAAAGACCAAAAATTGAGAGCTCAGATATAATTCCTCGTAAAAAAAAGGGTTTAGGTCAGCATTTTTTGCGAGATTCTAGCATTGTGGAAAGCATGATTTCGCATGTTTTTGTTGATCATAAGACAAATGTGCTGGAAATTGGTTGTGGCGATGGCTTTTTAACAAAAGCTATTCTGGCCAAAACTAACTGTAAACGTCTTTTGTGCTTCGAAATTGACCCGGAATGGCACGAATTTGTGTCCAAGTCCGTTGTTGATAACCGTTTGGAGCTTAAGTTATTAAATATTTTGGACAAAGACTGGAAAGAATTTGAGCAAACACAGCCGCTTGTAATGCTTGCTAACCTTCCGTACCAGATAACATTTCCAATTTTTTATCGAATTCAGAAGTGTAAGCACCTTTTTGTAGAAGGTGTTGTGATGATTCAAGAAGAAGTTGCGCAAAAGATTGTGGCTCAAGGAGGCCGGAATTACGGATATGTTTCACTCTTTTTACAACATCACTTTGCGCTTGAATTATTAGACAAAATTCCACCTGAAGCGTTTTGTCCGCCTCCAAAAGTTGATTCTCGGCTAATTTATTTCAAACCACGCTTTGACGCTATAGAAATCAAAAACGAAGAAAGATTTTGGAAGTTTGTAAAACTTTGTTTTGCAAGCCCACGCAGAACTCTTAGAAACAATCTTCAGGCAACACAACTTGATATCAAAAGCATTCCGGAAGCAATGTTGAAGCTTCGCGCACAGCAGATGCGTTTTGATGACTTTTTAAGTATTTGGCCCTTGATAAAAGACTAGAATACTAAATCATCTTTTTTCTAGATGCCTAAACGCAATTTGGCTCCAGCGCTCCATGTTTTCAAATTGGTTTGAGCATTCTTGCATGGAAACGAGAGACCCACTTTGTAATTCACTGCGTATTGAAATATTGGCAGAATTACCTTCAAGAAGATAAACAAAGCCTGTATGTACCGTGCCGACAGCATCGACTTCATCGTTTAAAAGACCGATAAAGTTTGTAGTAAAAGATCCTGTATAATTTATTTCTTCTGCAAATTCACGTTGTGACCAATCTAAAATTGTTCCTGCAGCCAGATCAGCTTGTCTAATGTGTCCGCCAATTCCAAGAGAATATTTGCTTTTGAGCCGCTGCTCTGAAGCTTTTGCGCATCTCTGCATCAAAAATAGTTTGTCTTGGTATTTAAAAATTAGGTACGGAATTATTTGTTTCAATGTTGGATCGTTTTCAACTTGGGATCGCCACTGGAATCGTTGATACTTTTGGATTTTTTCTTGCAATACTTTTTCGTCAATCTCGACTATGCCTTGTGGCGCTGCAGATTCAAAAAGATTTGTGCGAGGGACAACCAATATTTTTTCGTCTTTTTTAGGAGTAGTTTTTATGTTTTTTTGTGTTTGCATACAGAAAGCCTTAAGGCAAATAATTTTTATAAATTGATATCTAGTTGTAGCAGGAATTAGGTGGTTGTCTATCTAGTTTTTTGCTACCTCGTCAAGAAAGTGTGTCCATAAAGACTCTTTGCCAAAGGCGCTTTTTCGGTATTCGGTATTGACATGGCTGTATGGAAAATAAATGGAAAGACCTTTTGCCGCATCAAATTTTTTACTAGCGACACGTGCAAGAACGGCTTCCTCAATAGTAAACATGATGCGATTTATCGATTTAATTAACGATTTTATGTGCGGAGAATTGGGTTTTTTGGTTCTCATGCTTCTTGTGCCGCGACGATCCACAGAGCGCCTTACAAGATCTGCGATATCTTCATATCCTTCTGGAACACGTTCTTCTAATGTAAGACGGTCGAGTAATTTTGAACAAAATGAATGTAGGTCAACATAAACACGAGCGCTAAACTGCATACATCCATTACGTGCTCGGTGGACGGCTTTAATAACTTGCCTACGGTGATGCTTCATACAAATGCCCATATTAATCACCATGTCGTCAAGATTTTGTTTTAAAAGGTTCATGTGTTGTAAGTCGATTGCAGATTGTGTGTAGTAACTTGTTCGGCCTTTGTAGTATTCGCCGTAGGTTTTTACGATAGTTTTTGCAAAATCTTTTGGCGTCGGGAGTTTGGAGGTTATGGAGGAGGTTAGCGAGGAGTAGTTCCACCCCCTGGCGATTACAAGCTCTTCTGAGGCGATCATATAATCTGCAATATCTCTGACTTGATAAGCTATTTCTGCCATTCCCATAAAGCAGGCATCAAAGCCTATGCAGTCCAGCTTTCTGCCAAGGATTTGTTTGGAAGTAATTTTTTTGAGAGCTTTTTGTAACTGAATGCTATCTAGAAAAACTTTATTGTCATCATCGAATAAAATACACCTTTGTTTGTCGGTTAATTCTGGCTTAAGTATTCCTGGAATATTAATGCGCGGATTGAGTATGAGTTCTCTATTATTTAGTAGAACTCGCATTGGATTGCCAAATGGTGGGCTCAAAATTCCTGTTCCATGATTCCATAGTGCTAGGCAGTAGTGTTGTGCAGGAAAGTTCTCAACGCCCCATTTAACAAAATCTACAAGGCTTTTTTCTGGATTTTTTGCATCTTTAATTTCCGTATAATTTTCAAGAGTTATACTTTCTTTTTCAATCTTGTATCGCCATGCACCTTCTTTGCCTGGTTGATCCCACTGTACAACAATGTTGACTTGTTTATTTCCATAAGATTTGGCCATATCTCTAAGATTTTGTGCTGCATAGGGAGCAAGATTGTTTCGCGCTTGAATGTAAAATAAAATTGTCCATTTGGTTGCAGCTTTTTTGGTTGTTTTTTTCTTAGGTGCAGCTTTGTTTTTAGCTGCTTTTTCGACAATTTTATTTTTAGATGGTGCTGGGTGAGCATGAATTAAAGGTATCGAAAATACAGCATTAAAAAGGATTGCAATTTTTAAATATCTCATTATCAGTTGTGTTGCATTAGGTGTTTTCATGGTTTGCCCCTTCACTTCCGTGCATGCCTTATAGGCTGCGCTTTGTCTGACGTAGTGCCTGGCATAGGCTGCAGGAGTGTTTTATCCCCCTATGTTTTATTCACTGTTAGTGTATTTGTTTGTGGGTGATAGAATCAATATTTTACATTTGAAATTATTTAACACTGTGATAAGTGGCAATTTATTTAATGTTGTCAGTGGTTACTTGAAAGTGGTATTCGTGCTTTCCTTAATCGATTACAGCTGCTTTGTTTCGTGTTACGATGTGTTTTGTCATTACAAAAACAAAAAATAAAGAGGTGGCAGATGAAATATGAATTTGCTGCACTTGAAGAAAAATGGCGTAAAATATGGGCACAGGGTCCATACTTCAATTCATGTGCAGATAAGAACAAAAAAAAGTTTTATTGTTTAGATATGTTTCCTTATCCCTCTGGATCTGGCTTGCATGTGGGGCATTGGAAGGGGTATGTTTTTTCGGATGTCTATGCCAGGCGCAAGTTTTTGCAAGGTTACAATGTTTTGCATCCGATGGGATGGGATGCATTTGGTTTACCTGCAGAAAATGATGCTATTAAAAAGGGCCTGCAGCCGGCAGTTGGTATAAAAAAGAATATAAAGACATTTAAGAATCAGCTTAAAAAAATTGGTGCTATTTACGACTGGTCCAAAGAGTTGAGTACAACTGATCCTGAATACTATAAGTGGACTCAATGGATTTTTTTAAAAATGTACGAGGCTGGTTTAGCTTATCAAGAAATGATGCCGGTAAATTGGTGCCCTTCGTGTAAAACAGGTTTGGCAAATGAAGAAGTTGAAGGTGGTGTTTGTGAGCGATGTGGTGCAGAAGTTGAGCAAAAGCCACTTCGGCAATGGGTTTTGCGAATAACAAAGTATGCCGATCGACTGCTTGATGGACTTGATAAGCTTGATTGGCCAGAAAAAGTTAAGCTTATGCAAAAAAATTGGATTGGCCGTAGTGAAGGCGCGATAATCGATTTTGAATGTAATGGAATAAAAGTTCCTGTTTTTACCACGCGTGCGGATACTTTGTTTGGTACAACATTTATGGCGATTGCTCCAGAGCACGATTCTCTTAAAGTTCTTGTAAGTGATGAGCAGCGGAATGTTGTAAAAGCATATTGTGAAAAAGTATGCCACATGAGCGATATGGATCGAATCCTTGATCGCGAAAAGTCGGGTGTATTTTCTGGAAGCTATGCCACCAATCCTGTTAATGGAGAATCAATTCCGCTTTATGTTGCTAGCTATGTGTTAAAACACTACGGCACTGGAGCTGTGATGGCTGTTCCAGCGCACGATGAACGCGATTTTGAATTTGCCAAAAAATTTAATTTGCCAATTAAGCAGGTAATTAAGGTTGATGAAGAAATGCCAGAATATTATGAGCTTGATGGAAGCTTGAAAAAGGCATTTGTTGAAAACGGCAATCTAATTAATTCTGGGCAGTTCGATGGTTTGTGTGCCATGCCAGAAGGGGCTTATTCAATTGTTGAATTTTTACAAGAACAAGGAAGCGCAAAGCCACAGATAAACTATAAATTGCGAGATTGGATTTTTTCGCGGCAGCGCTATTGGGGAGAGCCAATTCCGTTGGTGCATTGCGAAAAATGTGGTGTTGTTCCCGTCCCAGAGGACCAGCTTCCAATATTGCTTCCTGAAGTAGAGCAATATGAACCGACCGGAACTGGTGAATCGCCGTTAT
>DAOVOC010000043.1 GCA_030629865.1 bacterium | reverse complement strand
CTGTCTGCCATGGAACGCAAACAAAAAAGAATAGTTATCGTTTCCCTTTTTCTCATCTCAGTAATTGCAACCTGGAAACAACCAAAACCAGTCCAAGCAATTGCATCACACATAGTTTTTCCAATTTTATACTGCATCGAGCACATTGTCAGACCAATAAAAAACATCTCAAAAACAATTCGCTCATATATGTACGCACATAAAAAAAGCATATCACTCGCTGAAGAAAACGAGAGGCTTGTTGATGAAAACGTTAAACTACGAGCAACAATAGATTTTCTTAATCGCAGTAAAGATGTAGCTGAATTTAAAACTCGTTATTCAAAAAACGATCTAACACTTTGCAAGATACTTCTTACAAATATTTCTTCTGGAGGACAATTTTGCATTATTGACAAGGGAAGGCATGACAATGTCACACCAAATTCTGCTGTAATTTACAAAATGCATCTGATAGGCAAAATCGAAAAAGTATATCAACGACACAGTAGAGTACGACTTGTTACCGATAAGATATGTAAGGTTGCTGCAAAAATTTCAAATGCATCACAAAGCTGCATTGCTGAAGGAAACAACAAATCAGACTTGATTACCATTCGCTGCATTTCAAACATTCAAAAAATAAAGATAGGACAAAGAATCCTTTCAAGCGGAAAGGGAAGCATTATTCCTGAAGGATTTTCATTAGGCACCATTTCTTACATTTCACCACCAACACTCAACCAACCTGGAGAATGGACTATTACTGCAAAACCATCAATTGATTTTAAAACAATTGATTATTGCCGTATTATTACAAATCCAATTCAATCCTTGAAGGAAGAAACCAATAAAAAAGACCGCTCACACCATTGAAAAGACAAATATAACTATTCTGTCCATTAGTATAGAAAATATCATCTTTTTGTTTTATAGGGTTAAAAAAAACTGTAACTTGCAAACTCAATTCTACGATTAATTTTTTTTTCAAAGTATCTTTGAATTTGTATTGGAAAATTTTGCTCAAATCTTTTTGTTTAATCAAAAGCTCTACTATATCGTTCGTTTTCGTCCCTGAATACAACAAACTATAATGCAAAAAATATGCTGATCTAACAGGATATTCAGATTTTTCAATATGATTATAATTAGTTTGGAGTTGTTCACATAATAATGTTGATGGAAGGTCGTATGGAGAGGCCTCAAAATTTATGTTAATACCACAGCTTTTGGAAAACGTTACCTCAGCAGTTACATACCGTGGTTCCTCTGGAAAGTTTTTTTTACCACTCATTGCTCTTAAACAAATTGTTGCAAACAACATAAACAAAATGTGACAAAACATCATTCTTTTACTGCCCGAACAACTTCTATGGAAAATATTCTAGTCAAATTAACAATTTTGCAGAAATTCACAAGATTTTAACATTGTCAAAAACCCGAACTAGCACTTTGAATCTCTTTCTGGTACAAATAAATGCATGGTTGCGCCCGTAGCTCAATTGGATAGAGTGCCGGACTTCGAATCCGTAGGTTGCAGGTTCAATCCCTGCCGGGCGCACCATAGTTCTCTTGAGAACTTATCCACTTTGCAAAGCGCCTGTAGCTCAGGTGGATAGAGCGAGAGATTCCTAATCTCTAGGCCACAGGTTCGAGTCCTGTCAGGCGCACCACTTTAACCCGCTCTGAACCTAGTCTTTTGAAATTTATTTTTTTCCTTGCACGTCTTATTGCAATCTGTAGACTGACCCTAATTATCACGATTAAACATAATACCATGGGATGAAAGCATGAGATATTCAGGCTATCGTTTTCTTATTCTCGTATTTTGATTTCAAAATCAAACCTACATAACGAGCTGAAAATACAAAAAGAATTTTGATTTTAGATAAAACAACAAACTACATTGGAAAAAATACAAACTTTAATTAAACAACCACGAAATTTTCTAAATAAGGATTTGTAAATGGAAAAACGTTTGTTTATTAAAACGATAATATTTTTAGCAGTCATTTTACCTACAATATGTAATGCTATGAAACCAGTAGACAATTTACCTGATTTTTCCATAAACACTTACGAAGAAAATGGAATCCTACAAGTAAAATTTGAAAATCACAACCCACAAACAAACTTATTTTTCCAACTTTTAATTAATGAATATTTAGACAATTCCAACAAATACACAGAAGCCCTCCCAATAAACATATTAGTTTATACCCTTAAAAAATTCCCAATCGCTCCATATGAAAAAATAAAAATAATAATTAATCAAAATTATATCGAGCAACTTACAGGACAAAGTCAAAACCCAATAGCTGATTTTTATAAAAAAAATGGAAATATCATTTTCGACTTCACAGTAACTACGGAAACCATCAACAATACAGAAAAAACGGCATTTGAAGATCCAAGCGGAATCTTATGGTATATCGATACTAACAACTTTCTTATACCAGTATTCAATAACTGCCGCCCCCTTCCATCCGCCTTATTATGCCAACAATCTAATCATACAGGCAGGAGGATTAACTTCCGCACTTTGTTTTTATTACCTATCAAAGTCTCCCTGTAAATTCCAAAAATGCGATTGTCGCTTCGAGTGCAATAAGAACAATTATAATTACTTCGAGTAGTTCACTGCGAATGCTTTCTTGCCTGTCGTGGTGGACGCCATAAAGGTCATTTATTACATTAAGTTTTTGTTGAATCGAATTCTTCCAATAACCCAAATACAATTTTTCGGTCAGCATAGAATAAAGCTCTTCAAAATAAGCATCACCGACCATTTTTAAACTGTTGCCAAGGCGCTCTGTAACTACGGAAACATCAACGCGCAGCTGCGCAAGCCCTTCTAGAAGTTTATCGACCTTACTTCTAACAAGCGGAACATATGACAACAATGTTGGTTTATACATGTGTTCTTGACTGTAAAAATAGTTCAGTTTTTGATCAAGCTGTAGATAAAAACACTGAAGCTCTAATCGCTGAATATTTGCAAGTTCAAAAAACTCTACCGCCTCTGAATATTCATTGTCGTAAACGAATGCAGCTTCGCTGTCGATAATTATAAAATCTTCACCATAATAACCAGTTGCAGAACCTAAGATGGCATCTTGCTGATATAAAGAAAGAGTTTCTGTTTCAAGCCGAAGAAGAGAGGCAATTTTAACACCAAACCTATCTTTGAACCCTTCTGATTTTAAATTTGTTGCCATTGGTTCAATTTGCACAGCGTAATAATCACTACTTAAATTAAAAAATACCGGTTTTACTATTGCATCTTCGATCTCTTCAAAAAGTACTTTGGCATCGCTTTGCGCAATTTTTTCATATTTTTGTACAACTTCAATTGTTTTGATTTTTAGCTCTTCAAACGAGCCTTCTATTTGTGCTTTGTAACACAAAGAAACAGCTCCGAATGTGTGTATTTTGCAAGATATACAATCCGAACGGCCATCGCCACCTAAACATGAAGGATCCAATAATAGCGGTACATGATAGTTTTTAAAATGTGGAAAATGCTGCACTTGTTGTGATGAAGCAAGTTTTGATTTGCGAATAAGATTAATATTTATTTCGTCACCAACATCAAATGCATAAAAAAGAATGATGTGTCCTTTAACCCATGCATTTTCATCTTTGGCAGAAAGCTGCGCATCGCTTGTTACCATGCATAACTCCATTCACTTGTTCACAAAAAAACAATATCTCCCATAATGTTATATACTGTGCTGCCATGCAATATTTTTCTTCTGCCGACGATTCCATTTAACGTAAAAACGAATAAATTTTTCTACCGCTACGACCGCTGGACGAGATTTTCCAGCATTTTCTACAAGCGCCAAGGCAACTAGTGGCGTCCCGCCATATGGATAAAAAAAAGCAGCACACCACGCATGTTCCAGCTGCTCCTTACTTTTCTTTCCTCTTCGAACGTTACTTGTTTGCGCAGTACTTGTTTTTGCAAATACATTTACACCTTGAATTTTGCCAAGCATACGTGCCGTTCCACAGGTTGCCACCTCTTTTAAAGAATCTTGTAAAAATAAAAGCGTACGACGAGAAATACGAATTGGCATGCGATTAATAGCTTCGTTTTCCAAAATTCGCGGCGCAACCAAATATCCAGTAAAAATTCCAGAAATCATTCGCGCGGCCTGCAGTGGCGTTGCCAATAAATAAGTTTGACCAATGCTTGCAGAAATTGTTTCTCCAGCCCACCACGACTCTCCTTTAACAGCATTTTTCCACGCCATCGAGGGAACAATTCCAACGTTATCATTTATAAGACTTCCGGTATGCATTCCCAGCCCAAAACGATGTGCAAAATTAGCCAAATTTTCAATACCAACCCGTTTCCCTATAGCATAACAAAAGGGATTACATGAATAAGCAAGAGCCTGTTTTGCAGTCAGTCTTCCATGTCCCCAAGATCTGGTACAGTAATATTTTCGGCCTCCAAACTCATAAAACCCACTACAATTAATCTTTGTTTTTTCATTAAACACACCAAGTTCAAACCCCGTTGCATACGTTATTAATTTAAAAATCGAACCTGGGGGATAAGCTGAGGCAAACACTCTATTGATAAGTGGTGAATCAAGAACAAACTCTTCTTGCCAATCTTTATGTGATATTGGACTCAAAAAACGATTTGGATCAAAATTCGGAAACGAACATGATGCCTTTAAAGCTCCGTCAACAGGATCGATTACAACAAATGCGCCTACCTCTCTTTGATCAAAAAGAGTTTCTGCAAATTCCTGCAGATCAAGATTTAGTGTTAGCGTAATATCTTTTCCAGGTTGAGCAGGAATCATATTTAAAAGCTGCAGAGGTTTGCCACGAGCGTCAACCAATTGCTCAAGAGTTCCACCATGACCAACAAGTAAATCCTGCATAACACATTCCAAACCAGCTCGCCCCCTACCAGACCCATACTCTGGAGCTCGACTTAAATACCCAAGAATATGGCTTGCAAGGTTGCCATAAGGATAGGTTCTTTGCACACAATTTTTTATCTCAATTCGTCCCTGCAAATCACCTCTTTCACTCAAAATACATAGCTGCTCAAAAGAAAGATCGTTTGCAACTTCAATTTCGCTACTCTTTCGCTCAGCTCGTGCTATTGCATCGCGATCACACACAATGCCAAGAATCAATTCAATTTGCTCGATTCCTTTTAGAAGCTCTGGTGTTAATCTGCGAAGCCCTTTGCCATGCCAAACGATGCTATGCGACAAACAATTTGTTGCAAGAGAACGCCCATTACAATCCAACAAACTTCCACGACATGGGGGGATAAACTCTTTTCTATATAAGTTCTTTTGGCTTTTGTTTTTGAGGGCTACACTGCACCAGAGTTGAAGATAAGCAACCCTCACAACAATTAATAAGAGAAGAAGAACCGGAAAAACCCATAAAAAAACAATTTTCTTTGTGTTCTTATTATTAACTCGACCACCTTTAAAAAGATCCATTCAAACTCATTTTTTATAGTAAAGCTTGCATAACATGACTTTTATTTGCCATCCCGCACTTGATACAGGATCTGTTCATTATTTTTATTAAATTTTTGAAAATCAATATTGTAACAATATACCAGAATAAGCGCTAACCACCCACTTTTAAGTCTTTTTAGGTTTATTTTTGTTCCTGCTAAAAAACATTTTCAATTTCCCCAAAACTCCGACACTCTCCCACCATCTACCAAATCGAAAAGACAAGTATATGGCTATTGTAACAACAATTATTTTCATGCCAAAACTAAGCGAAATCCCATTCAGTTTTCGCAACATTTTTTTCGCATATGAATGTGGTTTGAATTTAATAAGTGGCGCGATAGCTGCTTCAACTGAATTTAGTTCGGAATCATCTATAGATCTCAACGACAACACTAAACAAACTGCCATCGCTACAGAATCTGGACAGTTTTTATAAATTTTCTGCAACTCGCGAAGCTCACTTTGATATCCAAAATTTTTGATAGTTCCCAAATTTAAAGCAGAAGAAACTTCTAAAAAAGCTGCTCCAAATGAGCCAAAATGCATTTTGACTGGACTTACTTCTTTCCAAATCTCATGAAGCCTGGCAAATGCTCCTTGGGCTGCACGGACTCGCGCAGAAGGTTCAAGAATAGCAAGTAGTTGTGCACAACGAGTGATATCATGAACCAGCGGTGCTCTACTTGCAAGCATCAATGATGTACGGCCTTTACAAATAACGCTAGTTATCAATCCAATCAGCAAAACAAACTGTTTCACCAACTACTCCCTTCCCCTCCACAAAGATCATCGTAACTGGGTATAAAAAACTATCGCTCTGGAAAGATACGAAATGAGTGAATAAATCGCAATACTTGCAGTTGCTGGAAATGCTATCGCTTTTACCATGCCTGATATCTGAACAGCAATCTGAACATCGACATAATAGATTAGATAGACAGTGCAAACAAAAATAAAAAAAACAGAAAGAAAAAATGTTGAAGCTTTGCCCCACAAAGACGGAAGTAGCAATCTTCTCGCTTGCAGATTGTTTTTGTTAAAAAACAAAACAAAAGCTCCAAGCGACAACAAACAGAATTCTCTAAATACTAAAAAATACAAAAACCACACAGGAACCAAAGGAATTGGTGAAGAAAAAACAATGGCAGCAAATGAGGAAACCAAAAATATTTTATCTGCAACAGGGTCAAAAAGCGCTCCAAATTGAGTCTCAGCATTAAACTTTCTTGCCAAAAACCCATCTAAAAAATCAGTTACAATACCAAAACTAAAAAGGCCTAAAACTAATGCCCACTGCCCAGCAAAAATCGCCATGACAACAAATGGAGTAACAGCAATACGAAGGAGTGTAAAAAGGGTTGGAACAAAAATGTGCATGGAAAAATCTTTCTTACCAATAATTTAAATAGATATTTAAGATGAGAACAGTGTAGCAAAACAATGCAAAAGCATGTGTTCTCTCCCAACAAATAAAAATATCGGCTAGGATAAGAAACGCTTTATAAAATCTGTAAACATAACGTTGTAAAAATCGTTAGGGGAACCGCATGAAGTTAATCAAAAAAGTAACACTTATTTTTTGCTCTTTGACAGCAACAACCACATCGTATGCATCGTTAAACGACTATCCATCACCCTACACACCTCCAATGATGGATATTTCTTCGTTTGGTGCTTCGGAAGAAAAAAGCACAACATTCCAAGTCTCATTTGCCAAAGG
>DAOVOC010000077.1 GCA_030629865.1 bacterium | reverse complement strand
GGTCAGCGCACCATCAGCAGATGCCGACACAACAATTATCCCAGGCGTCAATGATGCAGACTACGATAAAAAAAAACATCAAATCGTTTCATTAGGCAGCTGCACAACAAACTGTTTTGCACCAGTTGTAAAAGTTTTACTAGAAAACACACAATTTATTTGCGGACAAATGACGACGGTACACGCATATACAAATGACCAAGCACTCGTTGACGGCTTACACAAAGACATGCGGCGCGCCCGCGCAGCAGCAATAAACATAATTCCTACAACAACTGGGGCAGACAAAGTTGTAACCACTATTTTTCCTGAGCTGCAAGGTAAAATTACTGGAACAGCTATCCGAGTTCCAGTTCCAAAAGTTTCACTCATCGATTTTTCGTTTACAACCAAAGAAGAACTTTCTGAAGAAAAAATAAATCAGTTTTTTGAAACAGCATCAAAAACATATCTCCATGGAATACTTAGTTATACAAATGAACCACTAGTTTCAAGCGATTTTGCACAAAATCCTTCATCTGCAATTTTTGACTCGCTTCTTACAAGAACTGCAGGAAATATGTCAAAAATAATCGCATGGTACGACAATGAATATGGCTACTGTGTGCGCATGAAGGAATTCCTACTTCACAGGCAAGCTGATATGAATTAGACTCTTATCCAGTTAAAAATGGAAAAGAACAGTTTCTGGTGGGCCCATAGCTCAGTTGGTCAGAGCAGTCGGCTCATAACCGAAAGGTCCCAGGTTCAAGTCCTGGTGGGCCCACCAAATAAAACCTAAAGGGGTGCTCTAAATGGCTACAAATATGATCGCTGAAGAACTCCGTGCCCTTGTAGAAGTAGACACGAAAAAGCGAGCCCAGGAATCCGCAATCGCATCTGCCCGGCTCCGCCTTAAAGAAAAAAAAGATTCTCTTGCAACAATCGCAGACAAAATATCAGACAGTAAAGATGCTTTTACCGATGCTCGCAAAACTGTTGATCGTCTAGAACTTGATGCAAAATCGATGCGAGAAGAAGAAAAAGATCGTAGAGGAAAACTAAAAGTCGCCACAAAAGGAAGCGTGTGCAATCACCTTCAGCACGAACTACAAGAAATTGAATCTAAAGAGCTTGAATTAGAAAACAATCTTATTCAGGCCTGGCAAACACTCGAAGAAATGGAAAAAGCTTCCAACCAAACACAAAACGAAGCAACAGAACAAACTACAACTGGCCATAACACCATCAAAAAACTAGAAGAAAATATCGAAAAATTGGATCAAGAATTAAAAACAATAATGGTTGAGCGTAACGAAAAGATTAATAATCTTAATGAAGATTGGCACAAACGATACGAATCTATGGCTGCAACGGTTTCAGATCCAATAGTACCTATAGTTAACGAGATGTGTAGCTCTTGTTACTACCACGCAACCGCACAAGATGCAGCACAACTTAGAAAAGGCAAAATACTTGCCTGCAAAAGTTGTTATCGACTTTTGTATTTGGAAGCTCCTCCAGAAGAAACACTTCCTGTTGGTAAAGAAGGAAAAGACACTAAAAAAGACTAATCCCTGCGCAGAACGGAGCCTGTAATGCCTTCTCACAAATCACAATACATCTTATTCGTTGATGGCGCTTCTCGAGGCAACCCAGGCAAAGCTGGCGTCGGAATTTATGTCAAAAAAGACGATGTAGCAATTCTAAAAGAAGGTTTTTCTATCGGCCTTGCAACAAACAATACTGCAGAATACACCGCATTGGCTGCAGGGCTTTTTTTACTAGCCCAACGTGCCGCAAACGCAGGCGACACCGAATACAACATCAAAGTGCATTCCGACTCACAGTTGCTTGTTAGACAAATTCAGGGAATTTACAGGGTCAAAACACCCCATATTGAACGACTTAAACTTTTTTGCGAAAAATTACTACAAAATAAAACGTACACCATAGAACATGTCAGACGAGAAAATAATTCTGTGGCAGATGAGTTAGCAAATGTTGAGAACGACAAAAAATATAAGCTTCCCGAAGACTTTTTAAAACTGGCGGCACAAAACAATGTTCAAGTGGGTTAGTCTTTTTATCATAATAAAAAAAATCATTGTTCTAGCCATAACTATTACAACAGCACTCCTTTCTCCACTTTATCCAAAAACAAAAATACGACCGAACCCCTGGCACATACGCGTTCTCCTTGATGAAGGAACAACAAAAAAACAAAAAACATTCGACCTTTCCTGCCCTCATGGGTTTTTTCTTCTCAAAAATCCTGTCAGTAAAAAAAAGACACATCTGAAAACAAAAAAATTAAGAGTTTATATTTCTTCAAAAGGTATTTCTCTCAAAAAAGAAGGTGCCATATTTAAAAATGGTTCTTTTAAACGCCTCTCCATTGCTCCAGCCAAAGGATATTTATCAACCAATGACCAATGTTACGACGGAACATTGATGTTCGATATCACAAAAAACAAATCTTTTCAGGTCATCAATTGGGTTGATTTGGAAGATTATATCTATTCTGTTTTGCGATACGAAGTTTATCAATCCTGGCCAATTGATATGCACAAGGTACAAGCAATTGCTTCGCGCACCTATGCTTCTCGCTGCATGAAAGAAGCCAGACAAACAGGCAAATCATATGACATCAAAAATAATAATTTTCATCAGGTATACAATGGAACACATGAATATTTGCACCTAAAAAAGGCTATAAAAGAAACATACAACACCATCCTTTCTTATGAAGGTGGCCCAGCGCTAACAATGTTTGACGCATGCTGCGGAGGATGCATTCCAGGCAAGATGGGATATTTTGATTTTAAAAAAACCCCCTACCTTGCACGTAAATATCCTTGTCGTTATTGTAAAAACTATTCTCTCTACCGCTGGGAAAAAAAATACGATTTTGATGAGCTTGCAAATCTACTCAGAAGCAGCCCTAGAACATCAGCTATTGCAAAAACGGCTGGAAGACTTAAAAACATAAAAGCAAAAGAAATAGATGGTTCTGGAATTCCACACAAAATTGTTTTATATGGAAGAAAAAAAACTGTTGAAATAAAAGGTTCAGATTTTTTTGAAGTCGTCCGTAAAAAAGCAAAAAGTCGTTCATTTTCCATTGCTAAGAAAGGCTGGAATATAATTCTTTCCGGCAGAGGGTTTGGTCATCTTGTAGGCATGTGCCAACGAGGCGCTAGAGAATTGGTTAAACGTGGCTGGAACGTAAAAAAGATACTTTCATTTTATTATCCGGGAACAAAATTAGGACGACTAACAAATCTATAAAATTGAAGTAGGGGGGGGATTATGCCATCGTACCAAGGACACTTGATCGGCGGGGTTTTTGTTTTTTCTGTTATCGCAACGGTACCATACACAGCCAAGTTTCTTGGACACCCAGACCTTGTAACATCTTTTAGCCTTCTGGCAGCATGCCTATTAGGTTCTTTGTTTCCGGATATAGACATACAAAGTAAAGGCCGCAATGTTTTTTACTACGTCCTTGTCGGCCTTGGCGCTATCGCACTTTCGCAACAACTTTTTGGACTAACCATTTTTTTCACACTTCTCGGAATCGTCCCAGTTTTCATTCAACACAGAGGCCTTACCCATAACCCATTATTTGTTATAGGAATCCCATTTATTGCAGCCAAAATTATCACCCCAATTATTCCCAAAATTGCTTCGCTACAAATGCATTATTATATTTTTTTTGTTGCTGGAGCGCTTTCCCATATTATTTTAGATTTTATGCCCTACAAACTTTTCGGTGTCACAATTAAACCAAAGCAGAAGCGTTGGACAAAAAAAGGAGTCGCTCGGCGGAATTAGAAGTCACGCGCTCTACCTCATCAACAGAAACTCCACGAACTTCAGCTATTTTTTTTGCAATCAGTGGAATATAAGCTGGGCGATTTTGCTTTCCGCGATACTGTTGTGGCGGCAAAAATGGAGCATCAGTTTCTAAAACAATACTTTTTAGAGGAACTTCTTTTATAATTTCACGCAAATCGTCATTTTTGGGATAGGTAACTGGCCCACCAACGCCCAACAAAAATCCCCATTCAATTGCCTGCAACGCCTCGGCTTTATTCTGACAAAAACAGTGTAATACACCACGCAAATCACCAGCATATTCTTCGATCAGCCGATATACATCATCTACTGACTCGCGAATATGCACAGAGACGGGCATATTAAGCTCTAGAGCGAGTTCTATATGCGCTCGAAACGCATCTGTCTGCCGCTGTTTAAAAAATGGCTTGTGATAAAAATCTAGGCCGGTTTCTCCAATTGCTACAATTTTGTCTCGATTAATATTTTTTAT
>DAOVOC010000044.1 GCA_030629865.1 bacterium | reverse complement strand
TATTTATTAAATTAAAAACTTGTTCAGTATTTTCTATCAGCCCAGTCATGTTTTTAAATTGGCCTTGCATGCCTGTGATAGTTGCATTGAGCGTAGTTACTTTTGATATTAGATTGTTTAGCTTTTGTAGCTGAGGTTGCGCTGAAGTAAGGATTGATTGAGCTGATTTTGCTTTGTTCAGAGAAGATTTTAGTTTTGAATTTTCTGTTTTAAGTTTATCTCTTTCTTCTTCTACAGAATCAAGTTCTTCGTTTTGTTCTTCGTCCTCGTTGTCTTCTTCTTGCATTTTTTTATTATATTTTTTTTGTGTTTCTTTAAAAAGTTCGAGTTTTTCTGCATGTTCTTCTGCTAATAAATTAAGAGCTCTTTCTAGTTCTGTTTTTATATAAGCTGTTTTTGACAAGTTATCTTGAATGTTCTTAAGTCTTGATGCGAGTTGGGCGTTTTCTTCTTTAAGTTCTGTGTTTCTTGCTTCTTCTATTGTTTCTTTTTTTAGTGCCTCTTCGTATGCAGCTTGAAATTGTATTTTTTGATTTGCGAGTAGCATCATTTGGTTTTGTAGGGCCTGGAATTGGATTGTTACTTCTTGTGTTCGCGTTTGCATTGTTTTAAGCGCTTCTTCGAGCTGGATGTTTTCTTGTCCAGAGTTTTGTAATTCATTTTGCATCTGTGTAATTTGCTCTTTCATCGGAGTTATTTTACTTTCCATGCTCTTGACGTTTGTTTCAAGTGTTGAGATAGCGTCATCTCTATCTTTCACTATTCCTTTCATGTCTTCGACAGCGCCAAATGCTATTTGAGCTTGTGCCAGCTGCATCTGTAGTGGTGCTTGTCGTTTTTGAAGTTGTGTAAATTGTTGTTTAAGAGTTGCCAAGTTTGTTGCCAATGATTTTTTTTCTGCCAAGGTTTCTTCCATTCTGCTGCGCATTGCTTGCAGTTCCGATGATTTGCCAGAATCTTTTTGTTTTAGTTGCTGTTCAAGATTTTGAATTTGTTGTTCCATTTGAAAATCGTCTATTTCTTCTTTGCGTAGTTTTTCTTGTAGAGTTTCTATTTTTGAGCGAGCTTGTTCGCCAGAACCTTCTCCACTTTTAATTTGTTCTTGCAGTTCTCGTACTTTTGCGTTGCTTTGGCCTAGCCGCTGCTGCATCATCATCAACTGCATACCCATTTGTTGAACTTGTGTTTTGTACATTTGCGCGGAGCGCGTGAGCTCTGCAATGTTTGCGGTATCAGGAGATTCTTGAAGCCTTGATTTGAGCGTTTCAATTTGGCTACGCAGGCTAGCCGTTTCTTCTAGAGATGATTGCAAATTTGTTATTTCGACATTTTTCTTTTGGATTAATCCTTCGAGTTCGGCAGCTCTTTGTGCTGTCTCTGGCGTTTCTTTTTGTTCTCGGTGAAGGGCTTGCAGCTCTCGCTCGCTTTTGGTAAGCTTGTTGCGAGCTTCTTGTTGTTGTGCTTCGAGTTGCTCTATTTTTTGGTGGAACGCTGCATCTTCTGCTTCGTCTTCGCTTTTAAGTTTTGCAATTGTTTGTTTGTACGAGGATGTTTTTTCTCTTAAAGCTTGATCGTGCTTTGCAAGTTGTGCGGTTGCGTCAGCTTGTGCTTTCTCGAGTCTAATCTTTTCGGTTTGAAGATCATCAAGTGCTTGTTGTAGCTTTTGTAAATCTTCTCCAGGTTGCTGAGCCTTTTTTTCTATTTCTGCCATTGTTTCTGTCAATTCTGTTATGCGGGCGTTGCGCTCAGCATCTTGTGCCAAAAGTTCTTTGATGCGAGTGTCCATTTCTGATTTGGCATCTTCAGATTCAGAAAGTTTTTTTTGCAGCTGTTCCATTTTGGCGCGTAGCTCGTCAGCTTGCTCTCGCAGTACAATGACTTCAGCCGATTCGCCGATGGGAGACAATGGAGCAAATAAAAAAAGGGCGGCAAGGACAAACATTTTTGCGCGATGCGCATTGTTTTTTTTAAAGCTTTTCACCGGGCTCTCCCGTGACTGGTTAATGGGCCGTGAAACGACGCGTTATTAAGCGTTTGCAGCAAGTTGCTTACACAAAGTATCGCTCCTGCAGGAGGCGCCTCAAGGGTTTAAGATTTAAGTAGGTGGTCGCGAGCGGAAATGTTTGAGTAGTTAAAAAAAGAAAGTGGGTAAAAAGAACAGAGGGCCGCCCGAAGGCGACCCCCTGTATGATTTCGGTCTCTTGCCGTTCCAGATAAATTTTTCCGGTAACGGTAGAAACTCAGATCAGGCTTAGAAACTAACGCCGACCTTACCGAAGATCTTCCAGTTTTCTGGAGTGATCTGTTGTTTGCTGGCGATGTCAACATCAGCACCAATTCCAGCGTGTACAGGGTAATCCCAGTCTGTCATTACAACTCCAACAGCACCGAAGAGCTTGAAGATGCAAAGGCTTTCGATCTTGGTGTCGAGCCAGCTACTGAGGATATAGTCTTGGTCGGCTGCAAGCAGTCCTGATGTAACATCTGCATCTGAATCTGCTACACCATACTGAGTTGCATTCCATGCAGCTTTACGTGTTGGTGTGTGTGATTCGGCAAATTCGAATTCTGCACCAAGGTCGCATACAAGGTTGCCATTGCAGTATGAAAGCATTGTAACGCCTTCAAACATGTTGCCTGGTTTTACTTCGTGTATTGCTGTGAGGTAGTTGGCTGCAGGAGCAAGTTCTGTTGTTGCAGCAGCAACGTCACCTATCAACATCAAGTGACCATAGTTGGTAGCAGCGCCATTAACTTTAAGACGTGGTGTCATAAGCATGTCGCGTTTGAATGCATAACGGTAGTTAAGATCGAAGAGGGCTTTAAGTGTTTGTTTGTTGCCGTCTTCTTTTTCACTCTCCCACAAGTTGGCACAGGCCTTAAGGCCAAGGCCAAGTTTAAAGTGGCGTCCACCAACGAGTGGTTCGAAGGTGTATTCACATGTAGGATCTGTTCCTGTAGGAGCTGACGCGGCAATGGCTACGCTAACTTTACCAGAATCGTTGTCAACAAATGTGTAGCCGATCAAGAGTTCTGGATCTTCTACACCACCTTTATCAACATAGCTGTCCAAGTTGTATTTAGCTTTAGTAAGTGCTGCTGTTGCTTCTGTTGCTGATGCTGTTTGGCCAGCTGCACCTGAGAAGAAATCACTCCAGCTGAGGTTTGCGTAGTCAGTTGTAGCTCCAAATGTGAGACCGACTTTGTTGTAAGCCTTAGCAATTGCTGTGTTGAATTCGAAGTACAGACCTTCAAAGAGGTTGTCCAAGTTCATGCAGAAGTTAAGGTTTGCACCAAATGCATAGTGTTTTGGTTTGAGTGTCACTGTTGTGAAGATGGTGTTAATAGCTGAGTTGATATCGTGAATCAGGTATGCCGAGTTAACGTATGAACCTGCTGGTGCTGCAACACCGGTTGTACTTGCCGCTGCAGTATTATCAATTTTGAAGGTACTTAGGTTATTTACACCAAGACCTTTACCAAGTTTGTCTTGATGATATGTCTGACGGTAGAAAGGCATGATGGAGATATTTCCACCGGCCATATCGTCGTTTTTGACTCCTACTGCTCTGTGAAAGATTGTTGCCATTTCAGCTCTGTTACGATAGTCACGTAATCTGAGCCATGGACTATTTGTTTCTGTTGCTGCACCCAATGAGCTACTAACTACAAGTGCTGCTGCTAGTAAACGCGAGATTGTTCGGTTCATTCGTAATCCCCCAACCCTATGTAAAAATTTTTATAAACCTTAAGACCGAAATCAACTTTAAAAAAAAGATCAATATTATTGCCCCAATCTGGTTTGGAGGGGCCGGCATCCTCCTCTCTTTTTTTATAGGCCTTTGTTTCAAAGACTTTTCCAATCAAATTACAACAATCGCCGATTAACATAAACCCCTTTGGTTCCCTTGACAAGGGTTTGTGTCTTCATGCGGATTATATCCTCTGGAGAGGGTATGCGACATTTTACCCTTTTTTGTTGTGTGGTAAAAAGAGAGAAAGCTCTAGCGGAGTAGTGTTTTTTGGGTTTTTGTTATGCCGGCAAAAAAAGTTTTTTTTACATGTTTTTATTGAGGAAAAAAAGTTTGAAAAAATAGTTTTTACCTTGTTTTTAAACGGTTAAATGAATTTTAGAGTAATAAAAAGGAGAGTTGTTTTTCTTATGTTTTTTATTTTTGTTTTTCAAAAATGAGACGAGGGCCGCGTGCTGCGGCCCTCGTCTCTGGTATCTTGCTGGTTGTCTGGAAGGAACTAGATGGTGCTTCCCAATCCCCGCCAACAATCAAGTGTTTTTTAGAAGGAAATACCAACCTTGCCAAATATTTCATAGTTGGCAGGTGTGACTTGTTTCCTTGCTCCTTGTACAAATTCAATTGAACCACCGATACCTGCTGTTACTGGGTAATCCCAGTCTGTTGTAACAACACCAGCAGCGGCAAAGATTTTGTGGATAATTTGAGCGTCGATATCTTTGTCGATGATAGTTTTGTTAACAGCGGTACCTTGTTTAGCTGAGCCATTTACGGCCCATGTTACTGCTGTGTCGTAGTCTTTTCCGACGAGATAATATGTATCATCGGTCCAGTCGACGATGGTTGGTTTTTGTGATTGGCATGCATAGACGTTGTAACCAGCATCTACAACAAACCATTTTGTGTTGAAACTAAGCATTGCTGTACCGTCAAACATACTTCCTGGAGTTACTTTGAGATCCATGGCAAGTACGTTTGCTGCAGGGACGAGTGTTGCCGCAGCGGCTGCTCCAGTTTTTTGGAGCATGTAGTAGAAGCCATAGTCTTTGTCTTTAATACCAACGAGGCGTTTTACTTGACGTTCGAATGCATATCGATATTGAGCATTAAAGATTGCTTTAAATTTATTGTCATCTTTTTCCCACAATGTACCACATCCTTGCAGGCCAATGCCAAATTGGAAATGGCGTGTGCCATAAAGTGGTTCAAAGCGATATTCTGCTGTAGGCTCGTTACCTGTTGGGATAACGACTGCTGCATTTAGAGCGAGTTTTGCATTGTCTTTTTCAACGAAGTTCCAGCCGATCATGGCTTCAACGTCATTGAATCCAGACTCGTCGCGAGTTTCTGTATCCATTTTGCCATACAAAAGTAAGTCATGTAAGTCAGAGGTGTCAGTATTTGCTGCTGAACCGTCAAGGAATGTGGATAGTGTAATATGAGTTGCTGAAATGGCTTCTGTTCCATATTCAAGGCCAAGAGTGTGCTCTACCTTTACAAGCCCTGTACATATTCTAAACCACATGCCGTCAGCGAGGTCGTCAAGTTTGTGAAAGTAATCAAGGTTTACACCATAGGCTTTGTGCCGTGGTTTGAGTGTTAATTCTGAGAGGTTAGCACTAGTTGTTGCTGCATCTTCATCGTGGATGATGTAACCCATGTCTACAGAACCTGCATCAGATGCAAGTGCTGCGATTGCTGTTGCATCGTCGAAGTTAACGGTACCAAGGTGGTCGACACCGAAACCTTTTGCAAGTTCGTCACGCGATGAGTCTTTTTGTGTTAGGAAAAACGGTACGAGTTGTACGTTTCCACCGATTAATTCATCTTTCTCTGTTGCGAGTGCTTTGTGAAAGATGGTAAGAGTTTCTACCCTGTTTCTCATATCTCTGGTGTTAATAACGGGACGGTTAGTTTCCGTCTTCGATGCCGCGGCTAGCCCACCACCAACAAAGAGCGTGGCTAAGAGCAAGCGCGTTACGCTTCTGTTCATTTTGAATTCCTTCTACGTCTGTCTTTTATCATGTTCTGAACATATTTCAGTTCATGATACGACTAAACTTACTTCCAAAGGCCACCCTGCGTGACCTGATACGCACTTACTACCCCGCGCTCTATCTTGGTAACTTGTTGTGTCCTAAAAGGTCCGAGCAGATTTTTCCAGGATAGACGGACATGCACTAAAGTGATGTCCGATGGAGGCAGTGTCTACCTACCTTCCCCCCCTCTTTTGTTGTGGTTAACACATACGGACAACATAAAAATTAAGCCAGCCGCTCAATGCGGCCGATTTTTTAAGACAATCACAAGGGTATAGTTCTTTTGTGACTATCTGCAAGAGCTCTTACCTTTGCGCAGGCTTTTGTTCGCTGCCTGTCAACGTTTTCAGCTTTTTGAGACAAGGCTAAAGCTCGGGCAGGCTTCTTGACAAGAGTTTCAGTAAACCGTCGTTTGTCCGACATAGAGCGGTTTACGTGTGCGCGTCATTTACTCGAATTTTTTGGTTTCAATTGCGTACACTGAATTTTGAATTGTTTTTTCGAAAATGGAGGGAGTTAAGAATATGGCAAGACAAAAACGCAAAGCATCAAGAAATGATTGGGAGCGAATTTTATTATTATTTATTTGGAAGACGTTCTGTGTTGTTGTAAAAGCAACATCTAAGATGTGTGTATGGATAGGTATTGTATTGGCATGGGCTTTTCTGCGTCCTGCGATGTATGTTCTAAATTTTTTAATGTTGGAATTTGTTTTATTACCTCTCCGAGTTTGGCAGGTGGTCAGTTGGGTATGGCCCAAAATTATTTATCTTTTTGATGATGTTGTAATGTATCGACCACAATCGGTTGCGGCCAAGGGGGTAAAGATTGCCAAACAGGCTCGTAGAAATATGCCGGCCTTTCGTGATACCTCTGCAGATTGCGGAATTTCTCTTCCTCCAGATCCACAAATTATTACACAAGATCGACCATCCTTGAGCAATGATACTGTTGGAATAGAAGATGCTGAGAACTTGGGATGTTTGTTGGAAGATAAACTGAGTAAGTTTGGAGTTAATGGAAAGATTACAGCCGTTTATACTGGTCCTGTCATAACACAGTTTGAGTATAGGCCAAGTGATGAGACAAAAATCAGCAAAATTCTTTCACTAGAAGATGATTTAACAATGGCTATGACGGCGATGAGCGTACGTATTTTGGCTCCAATTCCTGGGAAAAATGCAGTTGGATTTGAAATTGCTCACAAAAGTCCTCAAAGCGTTTATTTTGACGAACTTTTGTTTTCTGACGAATGGGTAAAGTCAAAAGCGGTCTTACCCTTGGTGCTTGGTTCTGATGGGATAGGGCAGCCGGTTGTAGAAGATCTTGTTCAAAT
>DAOVOC010000053.1 GCA_030629865.1 bacterium | reverse complement strand
GCCAAACATAACGCTTGTTGTGGCAGAAATGTATCCAATGATACCTCTCACAGCAAGCATTTTAAGCTCATCTGGTGACAGTTCAATATTTGGACACGTCATACGATCAACAATGTATGTTCTCGGCATTGCAACCATTTATTCGACCCTTGGATACATTTCTGCCACAACAAGCGTTATGTTTGGCCAATGGATGGGTAATCCGTGGGTTGTGTTCGCTTTAATAATTTTCTTTCTATACCTTGCATTTTCTATGCTAGGTTTTTATGAACTCGGAAACATAAAAATACTTGGATCATCTGCTTCTCAAGGCAAAAAACGATCTTTAATCTCAATATTTCTGTTCGGCCTACTTTCGGGAACCGCGGCATCACCTTGCTTAAGCCCACCGCTTGCAATGCTTCTTGGACTGGTTGCCAAAATAGGTAATCCTCTCTTTGGATTCATCACCCTGTTTATGTTTGCTCTAGGGATGGGCATGGTTCTTATTCTCGTTGGTACCTTTTCCAGCTTTATGACAGTACTTCCTAAACCGGGATCATGGATGGAAGACATTAAACGCATTTTCGGTTTCATGATGCTTTTTGCCTGCATTTATTTTGCATCTCCATTTATACCACTCTATTTTGAATATCTTCTCTACTCCCTACTTTGTCTTACAATTGGATTTTTTTATATTTCAAGCAGCCGAAACGAATCTATTTTGTCGGTACTTCAAGTTCACAAAGACGCTGAAGGAAGTGAAATTGAACGACTAAAAACAACGTTTGCCGCCCTTCCTGTACGAGTTATTTTAAAAAAACTTACTGCCTTCATTCTCTTTGCTGCAGCAATCTACTTTTTTGGAATGACATATCTTAGATTCATGAAAACAACCGCTCTAGACGTAATTTTAAAAATGATTAGATAACGAAATAATCGATCATCTTTTGAACTTAGTTTGTCATTCCGGGCTTGACCCGGAATGACAAATTGGAAGCCAGGAATAATAACTGAAATATAAAGTCACTTCTTAAAAACAACTGAAGTTAGATAACCTTTTGTTCAACCAATACATGACTGTGCAATGAGGATGTCCGGAGTATGTCATTTGGACGTTTTCTTACTCTTATTACTACAATGATTCTCATTTTCATGCTCACAAAAGTGTACCAATACAACCTCAACGTCAAAAAATTGTACACGCTACAAAAACACGAAATAGAAATTGACTCTCTAAGGCATCAACTTAATATCAAACTCATCGAATTGGAAAAACTAAAATCATATTCAAAATTAGTTCAAATAGCTACCAGAAAAGGGTTTAGAGAAGCCATAGAAATAAATATCTTGAGGTCCAAATGAATCAAATCAACTGTCATCCCAGGCTTAACCTAGGATCTAACAACACATTAAAAGCACAATCCCACTTTGATCCTCAAGATCTACCATACAAGAAAAGCACTACTGGATTGCCTACGAGAACCTCGGCTTATTTCCGACTCAAAGGCCAGAATAACATCCTAAAGAATTTGAAATCTAAAAAAACTCAAATGGAGTTTATTAAACAGTGAAAACGAATGTGTACAATCGCATTATCAGTCTTTTCTTCTTTTTTATATTCCTATTCACCATAGTATTTGCTCGTTTTTATTATCTGCAGATAATAAAAACTGATTTTTTTAAAAAAAAAGCACAAGAACAATACAAAACAAAAATCACTATCAAACCAGAACGAGGCATCATTTTTGATCGGCTTGGTAAAAACATAATCACATGCAATGGCTACACTCAGTCGGCCTTTATCTCACCATCAGCAGTGAACGATTCCAAATTATTGCTCAATTCAATACAAAACATTTTTCCTAAACAATTTGAATCGTTGGTATTTGATCCGGCAAAACATTTTGCCTGGATTAAACGCAACCTTTCTTCTAACCAACTGGAAAAGATAAAACGCTGCAAATGCCAAGATATTCATTACTTAGAAGAAGCTCACCGATTCTATCCGCTTGATGCAGCCTGCTCCTGCATAGGCAACGTAGATATCGACGGAATTGGAATCGAAGGTATCGAAAAAACTAAAAACGAAACGCTTTCTGGCCTCGCTGGAATCGTACATTTAAGGCGCGATGCACGATCAAAAAACAATCGTTATTTTAGCCGAAAAATTATCACTGCAGGAAAACCGGGGGACAATGTTAGGGTTACAATTGATGTACCACTTCAACTTATGGTGCATAACGAAGTACAAAAAACAATAAATAAACTTGATGCACAAGGCGGCGCAGCAATTGTAATGGATCCTTACAACGGACACATCCATGCTCTTGTTTCGATTAATTCTACAACAAATGATGATTCAGAAAAAAACAGCAAGTCTGCAAACAAAAACATTCCAGTAAGCGATTGTTATGAACTTGGCTCAGTTATAAAACCATTCACCGCTTTGGCAGCGCTCGAAGAAAAGGTAACAACAACCGATGAATTAATAGACTGCCAAGGTGAAGGCGCTCTTGTTAAAGGATTTCCTGTAACAAATTGGAAGCCACTTGGCGTTCTTCCATTTTCACAGGTGGTTGGTCGTTCCAGTAACGTTGGCATTGCAAAAGTTGCATGTCGACTAGGACATAAATTGTATGACCATTTAAAACTACTTGGATTTGGAGAAAAAACAGGAATAGAACTTCCAGGAGAACGTCTTGGGTTTATTAACCCACCACAAAAATGGTCTCTAGGATCGCTACAAGTCCTTTCGTTCGGCTACGAAATGAATGCAACACTTATACAACTCGCACGCGCTATGGGAGTTGTTGCCACAGGAGGCAAATCAGTAACACCAACACTTTTGTTTGAAAAAGACACTGAAAAATTAATGTGTCATCCCAGGCTTGACCTGGGATCCAGTAGCACATTGCAAGAAAAATCGTCTTTGAAATCTTCAAATCACTGTGAAAGAAAAATGCCGCTGGATTCCGGCTCAAAGGCCGGAATGACAAAAGAGAAGCATTTAACAGAAAGTTCTTTCGATCATGAAAAGCCAAAGCAACTTTATAGCCAGCACAATATCGAACTTATCAAAGAAATTTTAGAAAATGCTGACAAGCGTTATGGGCTTTGTTGGTCGGTTGGCAAACTTCCTGGAATACGCGTTATGGGCAAAACTGGAACTGCCAGATGTATTAAAGATGGTGAATATTCAGAAAACGACCACGTGTACACATTTGCAGGAATTATAGAGGATGGCTGCTATTCGCGTGTAATTATAACTTTTATTAAACAGCCAAAGCGCTCAGACTTGTGGGCATCTCAAATAACAGCACCACTTTTTCAAAGAATTGCTATAAAAACATTTAAACGAGATATGGTTACCAAAAATAAAATGACATACCATACTTAACAATGTCATCCCGCACTTGATGCGGGATCTTTTCATTTTTTAGGATACTTTAAATTGAGCCTTGGTTAATTACTCGGGACAAACCTGATTTTACAAAAAATAGTTTCAAATATTAAACGGAATAGATCCCGGATCGGAGCCCGGGATGACAAATTTAAAAACCAAGACAATAAATTTAGAAACAAAACTCATTAATCATAAGGAGTAAGAATATGAAAACGAAAAACCAAATCCTTCTCATCGCGCTTGTAGCATTTTGCCTGACAAACTCATCATTGCGTGCAGACGAAGAGCAAAACACTCCACCAGAAGTGTTATTTGCCAAAGCCCAAGCACTTTCGTCAAAAGGGAAATATAAAAACGCGATCAAAGAGTATCAAAAAAGTGAATCAAAAGGTCATGACGTTTTACTCAACATGGGAAGCTGCGCGTACAACATGGGCAAACTAGGAAAAGCACTTTTGTACTGGCGCCGCGCAGAACGAGGCTGGAACTGGGGCGATCGCCAAGAACTTTTAACTAACATCAAACAAGTCCAAACACGCGCGGGAACAATACTTAAAAGTGGAATTCTAGGGACGTGGAGCACGGCCAAGGCATGGACATTTTCGCTTTTGGTCTCTGCACCAATGTTAATTTTACAAATTTTATTCCTAATGGCCTGGATCGCTTTAGCATTTTATTTGAAAACCAAAAGCCGCGAAACACAAGAAAAAACCGCCAAACCGCTTTTTATACTTACATTATTGCTCGGAGCAATTGTTTTTGGACGGTTCTTTGTTAACGCCCAAAGATCCGCCGTTGTAACAGCAAAAGAAGCAACGCTGCACTCTGGTCCTGGTAGGGATTATCCAGTTCTCGGCAAAACCTGCGAAGCCACAGAAGGAATTATAAAAATTACCTCCGACGGATTTTATAAGGTAAAAATAGGCAAACGCGTAGGCTGGATAAGCAATAGCGAAATCGAAAAAGTATAAAATGGAAAAATATTCCATTCTCGTTACTGGCGGCGCAGGATACATTGGCTCGCACGTGGCAAACGCATTTGCTAAAGCGGGACATCGTGTCACAATTTTGGACACTCTTGTTTACGGACAACAACCACCAAGAATTAATGCAAAATTCATAAAAGGAAGCTGCGCGAACTCACCCCTTGTCGAAAACATTTTTAAAAAAGAAAATATAGACACTGTTGCCCATCTGGCCGCATTTATCGAAGTAGGAGAGTCGGTAAAAAACCCACTAAAATTTTATGACAACAATGTTTCTGCCACGGTCAACCTTTTAAAAACCATGGCCTTGTGCAACGTCAAAAACATCTTGTTTTCTTCATCATGCGCAGTGTATGGGCCACCACAGGGCCCGCTTTGCGAAACTCATGCAAAGATACCGGCCTCACCCTACGGAAGAACAAAATTAGCCGTTGAATGGATGATTAAGGACATGGCAAACGGAATTTTTAATATAGTCCAGTCAAGTTGTCATCCCAGGCTCGACCTGGGATCCAGTAGCACATCGCAAGAAAAATTGTCTTTGAAACTCAATAACAAACAAAAAGAAAAAGTTTTCCTGGATTGCCTACGAGAACCTCGGCTTATTTCCGGCTCAAAGGCCGGAATGACAAAAGAGAATATAGAATCAGAAAAAAAACTTACGAAAAATAGTCTTAACTACACCATTTTTCGTTACTTTAATGCCGCTGGAGCAACACCCAAACAAGGTCTTGGCGAAAAGCATGTTCCAGAAACGCATCTGATACCACTGCTGATCAGAGCAATTCAAAACAACAAGTCAGTCAAAATTTTCGGCACCAACTACAAAACACCAGATGGCACATGCATTCGAGATTATGTACACGTTTCTGATATCGCCAACGCTCACATTTTAGCCCTAGATTTTATGCAAAGAACTGGCACAAGTAACATTTTCAACCTGGGAACAGAAAAAGGGTTTTCGGTAAAAGAGATAATTAATGAGCTGGAAATCTTAATGAATAAAAAAGCTTTGATAAAGCTTTGCCCTCGCAGAGCGGGCGACGTTTCCAAGCTTGTCGCTGTTACTACAAAGGCAAAAGAGACACTTGGCTGGAATGCACATCGTTCGTCTCTAAAAGAAATTTTGTCTGACGCAATTGAATGGGAACAAAACAAAACCCTCGAGAAACTTAAAAGTCTCTCGAGGGCAATTCACTTTTAATTAATTCAGAAAATAATTAGGCAACTATCGTAGCAGCTCCTGGAGCGGCCATTCTGTAAGCCTTGTTATCTTCTGCTTTACGCATTTCAACTAGATCTTTTTGGCGCTTAAGCGCTTCAGCTTGATGCTTTACAACATCGAGTGCTGTGTCATATTTGATTGTAAATTCTTTGTCTCTCATGCCTTCACGAGCAAAGTTACGTGCAATTTCTTCGATACCACGAGCAGAAAAACCTTCCATCATGGAAACAAGTTTTTGACGTTTTTCTGGAAGTTCAAAGTCGTAATCAACTTTAACACCAGATTCTTGTGCAAATCTCTTCATGTAATTTTCGAGAAGCTGGTCACGTTCTGTTGCTGCAGGAAGTTGTACAAAGAATTGGTGACCGGATGTTCTGTCAAATATAGCGCTATCAAGCTGTTCTTGGTGGTTGGTTGCCATAATAAACATATAGCCATCGTTAGAAGGTGCTGGAACAGAAGCCAAGAAAGCTTCGGTCAATGCACGGGTAAGGCGCGTAGCAAAACGGCCATAACGAGCAGCAAACATGCGTTCAGCTTCGTCAACAAATACAATAACCTTCATGCCTTTTTCTGCACGACGACGTACATAGTCAATTAATTTATGGAATTCTTCAACAGCTCTTGCAACTTCCATCTGAGCAAATCTAGAACCGGACGTAAAGAACAGTTCAACGTTAGAAATGTTTTCGCTCATGCGCTTAGCAATACCCTTGGCAAACATAGTTTTACCGGTTCCTGGAGGGCCCGCCAAAAGAACATTGTACATTTCGCCACGCT
>DAOVOC010000102.1 GCA_030629865.1 bacterium | reverse complement strand
GCCTGTTGCTTCTGTTTCTTGGTTTTCAAAGATTTCGATAGTTGTATTGAGCTCATGGTTGTATTTTTCGAGTCGCTTTTTAAAAAACTGCGTTAGCTCTGCTGCTGAGCATTCGGTTTCTTCAAGTTTTTTTTTCAGTTCCTGAATAGTAGCGAAAGGATTCAATGTAATACCTCTTACGTATGAAACTCAAATCTAATCGAGGACTTTGGGAACGACAAAGAATGTATCTTTGGTTTTTGGTGCAATTTCTAGAATTGGATTAGCATCTTGTTTTTTGGCTTTGTCTTCACGAAAAACATTAACGCTTCGTGTGGCTTCAACTTCTGTACCTAGAGAGAGATTGGTAATTTCTTCGGTGTAATCGAGAACTTTTTTTAATTGTATGGCAAATTCTGTTGCTTCTTTTTCTGTAAGAGTTAGTCCAGAAAGCTTTGCAATTTTTTCGAGTTCTTGACGATTAATATCACTCATTTGAAATTTTCCTTTGATCAGTTTCTCGGTATGCATTCATAGGCGAATTTAGCATATCTTCATGATACTGCACTTTTGAGGATTTGAAAGCTAGAATTACGATCGCGATCATATGCGGTATGACAACTGGGAGTATGAAAAAGTCAATTATTGTCCACACAAGTTTGACATCCATAATGCTTCCAATAAATACCGCTACGCCCGAAATAGCGTAGTAAAGCCATAGCCAGCGGTTTTTTGTTGTATGGAGAAAACAGATACTGCCGTTGTAGCCGTTGCCGATAATTGTGCCGAAGGCAAAAAGTATTGCGCAGAAAATTAAAATGTTTGGCCCAAATGTCGGAAAGTATGATGCCAAAATATTTGAAAACATTCGAATATCAAATGTTGCACCAGGGATTTTCCAAGCTCCACTTGTCATGATTGTAAGACCTGTTAAAAGGCAGATGATTCCATTGCCAAATGTTGTTGCAATGGCCATTACACCTTGGTTATATGCCGTTGTTCCACGTGCCGCAGAATGTGGGAAAGTAAGAGTTCCTACTCCCGTTTCTGTGGCTTGAACAGCTCGTGCAAGGCCCCAACGAATTGCTTTTTGCATGCCGTAGCCCATAGTTATTCCGACGATGCCAACAGGAGAAAATAGTGCAGTAAACATGAGTCCAAATACTTCAGGCAATACTCTAAAGTTAAGGCTAATAATCCACAGTGTTGCAGCACAATAAGCAATAAACATAACTGGTACAATTTTATCGCAAATTGCTCCCAGCCGCTTTATGCCTCCGACGAGGACAAAGATTACGATTGCGGTTAAAAATGTTCCCGTTACAAGTGTAGGAATGCCTTTTGCTGCAAGAAGTATTGCAAGCTGGTTTGCTTGTCCTGCTGACCAAGAAAGCATTAAAAGTCCTGTGGCAAACGCATAGAGAAGCCCAAGCCATGGGGTAAACTCGCGATCTAAATACTGCATTGCTCCGCCAAGAAACGAACCATCGTTTTGCTTTTTGCGATATTTGATTGCAAGAAACACTTCTACATAGCCAACGGCTGCACCAAAAAATGATGCAACAATAAAGCCGGCCAGTGCACCTGGGCCGCCAAGTCCAATCGCAATTATTGGTCCTGCAATATTTCCCATGCCAACACATGTGGAAAGCGATACCCAAAGGGCGCTGCGAGGCGAAATCGTTTGGGCGCAACCAGTTGTACATAATCGCTTGGGAGCTTGAAAAATCATCTTGAACATTTTTGGAAGAGCGCGAATCTGTATAAATCTAGATTTAATGCTTATCACGATGCTTGCAAGGAAAACTAATGCGAATGGAATCCATAAAATATGATCACTGATAAGGTACAAAAGATCTTTAATCACAAGATCCTTTCTCGCATTATTTTGGGGGTTTTAGGTTAGAGTAGGTCGTTAAAAACGAACATTGCGAGAGAATAGCAAGTATGACACTACTGTCAATATCAGCAGCTTTACACCTTCTTCTTAGACCAATTGTTTCCCCAGATTCTAAGCATGAAGATAAGCGACATTAGTGCGGTGTTCAAATAAAATGCACCATAAATGAGTACAAATTTAGTCCATTCGTCTGTTATGGAAATGCAGTGTATAAGGCGAGCTGCCGGAACAAAAAATAGTCCACATCCTAAAAGTCTGGTTATCATAACTGTTTTAACGTCACCGGCTCCACGAAGTGCTCCTGCAAGGACAAGTTGGATGACATCAAATGCGACCAATGGAGCAAGAACGGGAAGTGCTGCGGATGCAAACTTTGTAAAAGAAGCTTGATGATCAAACATCCCAACAAAATATTCTGCATTCAAGCATAAAAGGGTGAGTGCAGTTGCGACGAATATTGTGGCCATAAGCAAAACTTTTTTTATGTTTTGTTTAGCGCCTTCTGGATCTTGTGCTCCAAGGCTGTTACTGACGAGAAATGTAACAATTTGTGCAAAGGCAATTGCTGGAAGGAGCGCAAATCTCTCTAGATTTTGAACAACATCCATCGCTGCTATGGCAAATGTTCCTAGTGGTGCAATCATCTTGCACATCCAGCTATACGAAGACGCTAGGGCTGTTTTGTCGAGT
>DAOVOC010000070.1 GCA_030629865.1 bacterium | reverse complement strand
TGGAAAATTATGGTCGCATAGACCATAAAACCGGTATCCATACGCGGCTTTTGGATTTTAAAAAAAGTCTGGAAACATGCATCAACAATGCAATTAAAAACAAGGTTGATTTCTTTTTATTCTGTGGCGACGCATACAAAACCGCAACTCCATCACCAACACAACAAAAACTTTTGCTGCAATTATTTTTAAAACTTCAATGCGCCGGCATCCCAATCGTTATCATCGTAGGCAACCACGATTTGCCCGCAAGCTTTGGCAAAGCACACTCGCTGGATATTTTTTCTGATCTTCCTTTAGATGGTCTTCATGTTGTTTCAAAACCTGAAGTAATAAAACTAAACACAAAGAATGGACCAATAAATATTGCCGGCATGCCATGGCCAACACGCCACAATCTTGTAACCAAAGAACATTACCGATTCAAAAACTCTAATGAACTAACTGATCACATCTCCGAGCAAATGGGCCTGATTATCCAAAACATGGCAACCTCACTCGATCCCGACATTCCAGCAGTCCTTGCTGGACATTTAACTGTGGCAAATGGTGTGTTTTCGGGCTCTGAGCGAAGAGCAGTCTTTGGCACCGACCCAATTCTATTGCCGTCACAACTTGCCATTGCTCCATTTGACTATGTTGCCTTGGGGCATTTGCATCGACATCAAAATCTTAATAAAAAAGGCAAAACGCCAGTCATTTATTCCGGCTCTGTCGAAGCTATAGATTTTGGCGAACGGCGAGATAAAAAAGGCTACTGCCTTGTTTCGGTCACTCAAGACAAACGCTGTTCATACGAATTTATATCGCTTGCTACACGACCAATGCTTACCATTGAACACCATATGGAAAGTGGGAAAAACCAAACCGAACAACTTGTAGAGGCAATTAATAAAGAATCTATCAACAACGCAATTATCAAAATCGTTTACCATCTTCCCAAAGACATATCCGATCGCGTTGATTTGAGTGTTATACAAAAAGCAACCAGTAAAGCTGTCCATGTTGCCTCAATAATTCCTGTGCACTTGCCACCAACAAGGCAACGGCGAGCACAACTGAATAACGAAATGAACCTAGAAGAGCTTTTAACCGCCTATCTTCGCACAAAAGAGATTAAACCTGCTAAAATCAAGGACCTCTTGGCCAAAGCTCACAAAATGCATCAGAAAGTAACAGGGCTGCAGCCAACCATCGAAACACCTAAACAACAAGACAAAGACTCAAACAAAAACCCGGGAAAGACAGAACAATGCCTATAAAACTAAAGCTCTATAACACACAGACACGTAAAAAAGAAGAATTTTCTCCTGTCACTCCAGGCAAAGCAACTTTATATGTCTGCGGAGTTACCCCCTACGACTATTCCCATATCGGGCATGGGCGATCTTACGTCAATTTTGATGTCCTTGTACGCACACTTAAGTTTTTAGGGCTTGCTACAACGTATATCCGCAATTTAACCGACATTGACGACAAGCTTTTAAAAAAGGCGGCTGCTGCCGGAAATATCGAAAGCTATCTGCAAATCACACAGGTTTATATCGACGACTACCATGAACAAATGCAAAAACTTGGCAATCTTGCACCAGATGTCGAGCCTCGTGCAACCCAAAGCATCGATTCAATGATCAAAATCATAAAAACTCTTTTAGAAAAAGGACATGCTTACCACCTAGATAGCGACATCTACTTTGATGTTTCAACCTTTCCTAAATACGGAAAACTTTCCGGCAAAAATATCGATGATCTTCTAGAAGGCTCCCGTGTAGAGATCCGCACTGGCAAAAAAAATCCTGGCGATTTTGCTCTGTGGAAAGGAAATACAGACGGCAAATTCTGGAAAACACCCTGGGGCCACGGCCGTCCTGGCTGGCATATTGAATGCTCAGCCATGATCCACGACCAAAGCAACACCTCCATTGATATCCATGGCGGCGGCGCAGATTTAATTTTCCCGCATCACGAAAATGAAATCGCTCAGTCGGAAGCAGCATTCGGCTATCCACTTGCTAACATTTGGGTTCACAACGCCCTATTGAACCTAGACAAAGCCAAAATGTCCAAGTCTGTAGGCAACACTCTTAGCCTAAACAAAGTTTTGCAAACTGTTGAGCCAATGACGCTCAGATATTACTTCTTGCTCCACTCATACCAAACCCCTATCGAATTTGGCAAAGTGGGCCTGAAAGCGGCAGAAAAAGGACTTAATAAATTGAGAAAGATTCTTGCTGGATCTGAAACAACAAAAGATTTAACACTAGAAGACATCGACACACAAAACAAATTTGTCAGCTCGCTTGTAGAAAGTCTTTGCGACGATTTAAATACTCCAAAACTTTTGGGCTTAATCTTTAAAAACTCCGACCAAATCGTATCTTCACCTACAATTTGCTCCCAAGTCGCCTCGCTTGTTACCAATGTTCTTGGCATCAGCCTTAAACAAAACAAGCAGGAAACTGCTCAAAAAGCGCTTCTAAGCTCTAAAGAAGTTCAAAAGCTCATTGCAGAGCGCGAACAAGCGCGGGCCAACAAAGATTGGGCAACTGCAGACTCCCTGCGCGACCAATTAAAAACAATGGGAATAGAGGTTTTGGACAAAAAACTATAAAAACCGCAAAAAACCTACACTTTTCCTTTCTCTTTCTTTTCTATTTGACAACACCCATCTAAAACCCTAAGCTAACCGAACCTCTGTAAATAGTGAAATAATTTATTTTAAAGCATTTTTTAATAATATTCGGGAGCTAAAAACATGATTCGTCATGGTTATTCATTATCGAAAAAAATCTTAAGGCACACCTTATGTGTGTCCTTTTTCGGTTTTTTGGCTCTATGTACGCCTGTTTTCGGCGCAAATAAAATTAAACCATCAATTTTCAGAACACTTTTTAATCCACAATCAGAAATCTTTAAAGAAATTGGTCCGAATTTATTAATAGTGGAAGAAGCACGACAAAGAATTCACGAAGCTGTATATCCGGATGAAGGAAAATATTGTCTTCCAACACAAACAACATTAGTCATTCCAGACTTTGTTGAAAAAGATCCTAAGTGGAACAACGAAACCCAAAAATATGAAGCACAACATAAAAGAGCTCTAGAAATAACTCCACGATTTCAGGTCGGTTTTAAAACAAAAGGCATAGACAACGATATCAAGGGTCTTTTTGTTAATGGTGCAAGTCTTGCAGCAAATCATCTTATCGACAAAAAACTTACCAACTACCTTCAACAAACGATCTCAGAAACCATTGCCCTACATCTCGATGAATTCCAGTTAGAACTAGAAAAAGCACAAAATATTGGACTTAACAATGGCCTTGGAAAAGAAGTCATAAGTAGTCGGAAAAAGAAAAAGAAATTAAAATCTGGAACACAGATTTTAGTCGAATGGTTTAAGAAGAAAGGTGTCCTTGATGGCGCTTCTACAGTTGCTGGAATATCTCACCATTTAGCAGAAAGCTTTTTCTCTAAATATAGTTCTCCTGTGGGCTTTAAGGCAAAAAACAGAAAAAGCCTCTGGTTTGGACAATTTTTGCATGAAGAAATCATCCAAAATTCAACTCTAGATTTTCACGATCCAACACCACTTAGTGCCGATATGGAATTCCACGTTCCCATTACTAGTCCCATAGCATTTACACTTCAGCCACATTGGGCACGTTTGGCAATTACATCAAAAACCATCAACAATATATTTCTATCTATGCTAGCAGCACCATTCTCTTCTATGCATCTAGGTGCAAGCACTGGCAAATCAAGTATTTTTTCAAATATAAACTTGCCTTGGGAAGAGACGATTGGAGCAGTTATTACTCAATGGTTCCACTCAATATTTACAGAATATTATCCAAATAAAAACCTTGATAGGTTTGTGGTAAAAAATACAATGCGAATAGTCCAAGGGCTCAGTTATGTATTTTTTATACTGAATCACTGGAAAAAAATTTCTATAACAAAACGAATGATTGATCAGCAAATTAATTCACAACTTTTTAAACTAAGCGGTTATATTTTGGCGAATGTAGAAAAATTCGATAAACGTGAACTTCAAAAACCATCAGCATCAAAACTCAAAAAACTTGTAACTGATGGATTTAATATCGATAAGGAAGAATTAAAAGGAAAACTATCTAAAAAAGAATATGCCCCAATAAAAAAAGCCTTCGGAAAAGGCAGATGGTCTCCAATTATAAGCTCGTGCATATTCCCAACAATAAGAATAATAGGCCTTACGTGTTTTTACACATTTCTATGGCAAGAGTATAAAAAAAGCGGTTTTTTTTATCGACTATGTAAGTGATTTTTTTAATAAAAGAAGAAAGAGAAGGACAATAATATGTTTAAAAAATTAAAAACAATACTCATCACCACAATATTTGCAACAACTTTTTATATTACACAAACAGCAAGTCCCTCAATAAAAAAAAATAATAACTAGTGCTTTGAAAAACGCTCAAAGAACACAAGAAATGCTAGAACGTGAAAGAACTAACCGTCGCTCAAGGGCATATGCAACTCAACAAGAAAAACGAGATAACAACTGGACAAACGCCGATTGCAATAAAGCAAAAGAAGACCTTGAGAAAATGGATAAATGGGAAAACTTAAGAATAAACCTTATTAACAAAGCAGCAGATACATCAAGTGACCTAGCCAAAACATATGTTGAGAGTAAACAGCGCGAAAAAGGGCTTAAAGAACAAGCAAAGAGATATATTGCTGGATTGACATCATTTTTTACTAATCCGTATTACGTTGCAACACTAACCGGCATTCCAATTGGCATTTATTATGGTGGCAAAATTCTACACAAACAAATAGACAAACACCTCAACAAACCAAGTGTTATAGAAGAAACTAATATAAAGTCTGGTTTGCAGAAACTATTCGGAATGTTCGGCTCCGAAGAAGAAGAGAAAGAATCGCGCATCAACGAAATTGTTGCTCCACAAAGAATTAAAGACAGAATTTTAGAAATTGCAGATATTTTTAAAACTGCACACGAAAACGACGAGCCAATGCCAAACGTTCTATTTTATGGCCCTCCAGGAACCGGCAAAACACTTACTGCAAGAGCACTTGCCCTCGAGTCCTGACTTGACTACGCAATGTTTGCAGGCACTTCCCTTACCAAACTTGCCCGCGGAGA
>DAOVOC010000023.1 GCA_030629865.1 bacterium | reverse complement strand
ATCTTGATTTGGCATCTTTGTTCATATGTGAGCTGGCAATATTTGGTCATTTACAACTCCTTTGAGTGGATACTTGGTGAGCTGTACAAAGACTATTGCCAGCTCACCAAGTATCCACCCTAGGCGTTGCACTTAGAATTACAATTTACGAAATCCGAAAATCTTTCTACTACAAAAATTACCTACCTCGCCTAAACCACTTTTCAATTTCTTTTTTTTCAAATTTCCAAATTGTCGGGCGTCCATGAATGCATTGAAACCTATTTTCAACAGTCTCAAGTTCAGCTAGAAGTTTAGCCATCTGATCAACGCTCAACAAATCGCCAGCCTTGATTGCAGTCTTACATGCCAAATGCGAATGAAAATGCTCATAGAGAGCCTTGCGAAACTCTTCAGAATCGAAATACCCATGATTAACTAAAAACTCGCACACATCGCGAATAAGGCTAATCACATCACACGACTGCATACCAGCAGGAGCCGCATGCACAACAATCTGGGTTTTTCCGAATTTTTCTAGCAAAATACCAAAAGGCTCAATGTACTCTTTGATTTTTAAAAGCAATCCAACTTTTTCGTCATCCAATTCAACAACTTCTGGAAACATAAGCTTAATGCCATTTTGTTTTTCAAAGTTGCTTTTCATTTTTTCGTATAAAATACGTTCGTGAGCAGCATGCTGATCTACAAGAATAAATCCATATTCTTTTTCAGCTAAAATATATGTTTTAAAAAGCTGACCAATAATGCGCGGTTGCTCTTGTTGAACAGCCACACTCTGTACTTCGAAAACAGTGGCACTTTGAACTTCAGCAGCTTGATCAACTTGAACAACAGACTGAGATTGTAAAACAATAAAAGGATCTTCAGGTGGCAAGGTATATTCGATTTCATGTTTATGTAACAACTCGGAAGCATTTACGCTAGGAACCGCTGCACTCATCACCTCAGTAGGCATACCAACTGCTTGATGTAAACTTTTTTCTATAAACTTACTTTCAACACGCTCCAAAAACGCTGGCTTAATATCAGAGATTTGCTTATTAATTTCATTTTCCAGAGTTTTTTTAACGGCATCTTTTAGTAGAACTTCAATTTTTCCTGGATGTGAAAATCGAACCTCTTCTTTACGCGGATGCACATTAACATCAACGCTTCCTGGTTCAAGTTCAAAAAACAAACACGCGGCCGGAAAGCGTGCTACAGGTAAAGCACCCTGATAACCTTTTACCAAAGCACTCGTTAATGAAGTGTTCTTAACCCAGCGACCATTAATAAAAACAAAAATTTGTTGTCTGTTATAACGATAAAACCGCGCATTGGTAATAGCTCCAGAAACCGACATACCATTTCGGCTTTCATTGATAGCTATCAATGATTGTGCAGTTCTATGGTCCCATACCTGACAAGCACGGTCCTCGATATTTTTCACAGCAGGAGCATTTAAAATTTGGCGACCATCACGATATAACCGAAAACTAACACCCCGGTGGCCCAAAACAAATGAATAAACTATTTGTTGAATTTGATTCCACTCAGTCTCATCTTGCTTTAAAAATTTGCATCGAGCGGGTGTATTGAAAAATAATTCTTTTACCTGAACGTCAGTTCCATACTCCATTTCAACAGATTCTTCTACAGACTTTTTGTCAAAAAAATCAATCAAAACTCCAGTCTCAACTCCAAGCTCTCGTGACTGAATCGAAAGTTTGCTCACCGCAACAACGCTAGCAAGCGCTTCTCCACGAAATCCAAATGAGCCAATTGTATACAAATCGTCCAAACAAGTAATTTTACTTGTCGCATGAGGCAAAACACACGAACGAATGTCCTGGCAGCTCATTCCAAAACCATTATCAACAATACGAATAAGCTTTTTGCCCGCTTTTTCTATAAAAATAGAAAGTGTTTTTGCACCAGCATCAAGAGAATTTTCAACAAGTTCTTTAACCACACTGGCGGGGCGCTCAACCACCTCGCCAGCGGCAATTTTCCAAATCTCTTCCTGTGGTAAAATTTTTATTTTTCTCATAAAAGCCTGCTTAACCACGCTGTTAATTTTTTTTATGAATCACCCTATTCTACCCAGAAAAATTCTCTTTGCGAGTTTAATACGCTAGTTCAAACGCTTTAGCACCTGGCGACACTTGCTGAGTTTTTTTCTAAAGGATTTTACAGCCGATTGCATGCGGCGCATGTAAAGAGAAAAAAAGGTTTCAATATTTTTTATAAATGCATCCATAAACTTTTTGCGTCCCTCCGTCTGCATGGCACTTACTTCAACAAGTTGATCTGAAGCCCCACCAATAGACCAAATCAACTGATTTAATTCTTTTCGTGAATCTTGTGCAAATTGTGCCTTGGATTTTTTCAAACGTGTTACAAGCGAATCGTGCGAATTTTTGATCATCGAAAAAGCAGCATCAAGCTCTGAAGCAATATAGTCACGGGTATCAGGTTTTGTTTTTTTGTCTGCAATCTGCTTATCAACCATTACATTAAATGCACCGAGCTCGTCTTTGTACTGCTTAAGAATACTTGTGAGCGCGCTACGCTTACTCTTTTTATCTTTACCATCCCACCGCAACTGCTCATTAGACATAACTCTGTTATATTTAGAAAAAAGCGTTTCTATCGCATCAGAAAACTTGTCCGCGGCTCTTGCTACCTTGACTGTAACTTTACGTAGCTCACGGCTTCCAGCAAATTCACTACAAAGAAGACTGTAAGAAAATAAGGATAAAAATACTGCTGCAGCAACCAACTTTTTCATCATCGACTCCTTACTCAAAAAAAGCTTCTCTACAAAAACAAAATTTTCTCTACATAGGCATATGCATAGAAAGCGTCATTTCAAGAGGAGTCTCGCTAGCCTGCCTGTTTCTATCAAGCTTGTAACCCCAAGAAATATTTACCGGATATGGCATTGTCATACGCAAACCCATTCCGATGGTATGCCTAAGATGAAATTTGTTTTGCCACAAATATGTCGTGTCATTAATTAGGCTATCAGGCGTATTCCACCCACCACCAATGTCATAAAACAAGTAAACACGTGGTGCATTTTCGCCACCACCACCGATAGGCGTTGCTAATTCTGTATTAAACACAACCATCTTTTGGGCTCCAAGCGCATACTGCTTGCGCCTTGCACCAACAGCTTGATTCCTCTCTACCCATTGAGGACCTGCAGCGCCCCACTTAAATCCACGAACAGTTCCAACACCACCGATGTGATAAAGTTCCTTGTAAGGAATAGGTTTGTCTGAATCTAAAGCAGCCATAATGCCTGCTTTACCGTAAATTGAAAATACTAAGCGATCACTATCCATAAGTGGCATATGCCAAGAAAAATTGCCTTCAGCCTTAATCAAACTTCTTTCTGAATTAAAACTCGGCAAGCCCAGCTTGGTTTTAGCCTCCCACCGCCAACCTTTTGATGGATTAAATCGGTGATTTCTTCTATCGTCTTCTACCGTTGCTCCAAGCCATAAAAGCTTACTATCTTGGAACTGGCTTCTAAAAAGCGGACTGTATTCATCTGAAGCTCTTTCAAGAAGCCTATTTTTTCTATCTTCATCATAATCAACGTCTTCAAACCCAAGTTCACCCATAACTCGAACACGAGAACCAAAAACAGGCATCGCTAATCCACCTCTAATAACACCTCCCCAGCGTTCTTCAAGAGGATACGAATCACTGCGTTGTGTAATTTGTTCATACTCAGCCTTTTTATAGTAAGCACTAAGACCCATGCTAATATTTGTATCATTAACATATGGATTAAAAAACTCGAACATAGCTTCAGTAAACTTCAATTTGCCAAATTTGATATTGCCACCAATGTCCCAGCCACGCCCCAAAAAGTTGCGCTTTTTTACATCAACAAAAAAGTTCGGTGAAAATTTGGTTGTTGTTTCTGTTCCACCAATGCTAACACCAGCATTACCACTTCCCGTCGCAGCCTCTTTAACATTCAATTCAAGATCAACCTTGTCAGGCCCAATTCTATGGCGCTTCCACTCGACAGAACCACGCTCAAAGTAACCTAGATATTCAACATTTTCTTTCGACTGGTCCATAGCAAAACGCGATGCCAAACATCCTTCTTCAAGCGTTATGCTACGCCGAATAACCCAGTCTCTGGTCGATTTATTACCAGTCACATTAATTCTGTTTACATAGAACTTACCACCCTTTTCAGCGTGGAAAGTGATATCAACAACTCGTTTTTTCTCATCAGGAACTACTTGTGGATAAACATCAGCATCAACGTATCCGTCCTCTCCAAAAACATATTGAAATCGCGTAATCGTATCGGTAACTTTTTTGCGCGAATACACTTCACCTTCTTTGATAAGCGAAGCTTTTAAAAAACGATGTTCAGGAAATTCTTTATCTGAAGGCAAGGTTACATAACGAATCTTAAACAGTTGACCTTCATCTATAGTAAATTTGACATTAATTGCATGCCCATCATCTAATTCTTCAACTTTTGTATCGGTTACACGCGCTGTTAAATATCCATTATCCTGATAAAGCAATTCTATCATTCGCTTATCTGCTTCTAGTCGATCTTTATCATACCGCCCCGCTTCATCCGAAAAACTTCCGAGCCAATCTTCTTTGGTAAAAATTGAATTACGAACTTTATACTCAGGAATAAAATTACATCCCTCAAAATCAACTCTAATAACTTTAGTTTTCCGACCTTCATCAATAACAAAACGGACTTTTGCTTTTTTTATGCCACCATCATTTTGGTCGGGCAACAAAATTGCGCGAATTTTTACACCGTAATAATTTTCTTTACGATACATTCTACGGATTTTACTCATCATAAAGCGCAAATCAGCCTCATCGATAGCCTCTCGCCTGACAAGGCCAACACCTTCAGCAAGTTTTTTGCCAGTAATAATACTGTTGCCCTCAAATTCATAGCCAGAAAGAAGAGGCTTCTCTTTAACCGTTACAAAAATTTGCAGTTTATTTCTTTTACGAAAATATTCTTTCTCTATTTTGACATTAGAAAAATGGCCAAGATCCATAATACTGTTGATTGTTCCTGAAGCATCTTCTGAATCAAGAGGCTCATCCAGTTTTATAGTTATACGATTTTTAATTGCATCTTCACCAATATGCTTATTTCCAATGATCTCTATAGACTCTACAAGCGGCTCATCAGAGGGGTTTTTCTCTGATGAAGCCAACGGATTCCATATCGCATGCAAAGTATAATTTAATGTAGAAAACCCTAAGATCCCGGCCAAAACAACCAGTCTAATTTTACGTATGTAGTAGTGTTTTTTGCACATTAACATCACCTACCCATGTATTCTGCGCATCACAAAAGATGCCCCGGTGCCATCTTGATGGACCACTCCGCTCTATAGTCAACCGCAACTTATGATACTTGGGCATGAAAAAAAATCTACTTTTCTAATAAAATCGTATCAAGAAATGTTGCTGCAAACTTGAATACACTCTTCCATAATGTCCCTAGCTCGCCGCTCATCATCAAGATTAATTGGCATCCAAGCCATAAGCCGTTCACGAACAAACTCAAATAATTTCTTTTCGACTTTTACAAAACCAAGCATATTGCCTTTTGAATGATCGAGAAGTACCGCAAAAAATGAATCTTCCTTAAAAGAGAAATCTATATCAACATCATTATGCTTTTGGACTTTTGAAAGTAATTTAATAATAATCGGAGTCAAAACAACTGTTGGAACAGGTTTTAAAAATTGAAGCTCACCTTCTACATATGGAACAAGGCACCACAATTCACGATGTGTTGGATCCATAGTTTTACGAACAACATTATCAAGACCAAAAACAGTTTTAAGCCACGAAACACCAGTATTATTTTGGGCAATATCACCATCACGTTCTTCTAAACCAGCAGTAACCCGAACCTGAATCACCCTGTTTTTATTTTTAACATTTTTAACTAGCTTGAGTGGAAGTCCATCAAAACGCTTTTCACTAGTCGTATGCGAAGTAGAAAGCCAGTCACGCCCCTGCACACCATCTTCATCAGAGTAAATATTCACAACTGTTTTAAAAAATGGAGACCGAGAAAAATAGGCTGTCTCCGGTTGCAAAGGAGCACCAAACATAATTACTTCATCGATGTCAAAAGTCCCTTCTGGCATGTAATCCCATCTTTTTTGCCCTTTCTTCCTTTTAGCAATATTTTTTGATGGAAGGTCTGAAATAATTTTTTCAAAATGATTACATACATCTTTAAGACAAGTTTCTTCTTCAAAATCTGGTATCGATTCCCACTCTCCATTTATAGCCTCACGCAATCCAGCCAAATTGAGAACAACATTAGCACCATGACTATGTGCAAGTATTCGCATACGTGGCTCAATACCTTTTTTGCGCAAACGACTCACTTCTTCAAAAAGACTATTATAAAGCCTTACAGCTTCTTTTCTCCGCCTCTTTTGACTCATCAGCCCCGTCCACCCAAATAGATAAAATCGATCATTTTTTGTTTCTGGAAACTCTGCTCGTAAAATTTCCGAATAAGCACTCAGAATAGGGTATGCTGCCTGCTGCCCAGAATTTCCAACCTCTATCAATGCTTGAGGACAAATTCGTATAAGTCCCCTACCAAGAATTGGCTGCTCTTGTTGAAAAAACAAATCCTCACGCATGCGATGTATAACCTTGCTATAAATAGAATCCTCAATCTCATCTTTTGTTACAGAATTAAAATCAAGAAATGCAGCAGGAGAGCAAAACGAACCATGGACAAAAACTGTCATCCACGGCCGTTCTCGCTCACCAAAAGGCCAAATCATACAAATAAATTTTGAATAATTTAAAACACCATGTTGCTCCAAATACCAAAGCCCAGTTACACAACCTGACAATATAAGTGTAACCACAAATAAACGTCTTATATATTTCATCGCTCCATCCCACTACATTTTTATAAGCTTACGTAAAAACGTACGGTAGCACCCGATCAAGTGAGGCTGCACATGTATTGTATTAAAGCCTCACGTTTACGTACACTCCTGGCTGAACCGCTTCTAAGAACGAACCATAAATAGAAAGAAAGGCACAATGCCATGGTCCAAAACTATACATCTTTTAAACACTTCATCATGCTCATCTCATTGTGTTGTTTTATGCTTTTAAGTAACCAAAATGTAAATGCTAGAAAATTTAGAAAAGATAAAACTACAGAAGAAATCGCCAAAGAAGGTACACATGGGTTCAAATCACAAAAAAAGAAATCACGACCAACTTCAAAGGTGCCTGAAAAAACAACTATCGCAGTAGTAGAAAAATCAGAACCAATCTCATTTGACTGGAAAATAACGACAACTCGTCAATTCCGAGCAAACGTAGATTTTCTTCAAGAGATAATCTTATCAGGTGAAAAAGACACCACCGAACAACAAGATTTCGAAAAACGATTTGAAAAGCAAAACGAATGGTTCACAAATACGATCGAACGAGTTAACAAAAAAGACGACCTACATCACAAAGAAATTCTCGCAAAAATAGAAATAATAGAAGAAATTGCAAACTCTCAACGTCATGCCGACAAAATTATTAAAGAATTTATTAAAAATCATGCAATTCCTACTAACAAAGCAAAATCGCTGCGATCTCACATCCTTTATGAAATCAATGCACACATAGAAAAATCAAAAGCAAAACGAGGACGCACTCTTTCAGATGCAGAACTTGAATCACTTGTCAGAAAATCTTTGTCAAAATCACAAGAAGCTGAGGTTATCTTTACAACAAAATCAGAAGAGAAGATGGCCAAAAAACTTCAAGAAAAAGAACAAATGTACCAATCTTTACAAACTGATCTGCATAACATGAAAACCTTTATGGAAAAGGGAGAACGCAAAATTGAAAATCTAGCAACAGAAGCCCAAGAAAACAAAAAGCAACTTCAAATGATAGAAAAACAACGTATGGAAACTGAACTTAAACTTGAAAAAGAAAGAACTGAAAAATTAAGACTTAAAAACGAGCTCGAAACAGCCCGACAAAAAGTAGGACAAGAAAAAAAACAAGCAACAATCAAAATGCAAAAAGCCCAACTAAATAAAAAAGTCGCAACCCTTAACAAGCGGCTTCACAAAACTACTGAAAAAAACATCGATCTTGAAGTCAAACTTGCTAAGAAAAGAGCACAAAAAATACAAACACCTAAAGATCCGTATAAAGAATTCGAACAAATTGCCGATCTTTTTGACAACGTAAAAAAATAGGGAATTTTAGAGCCAAAATTAACATGAACAAAGCGCCAGGTTAATAAGCAAAATCGCTATAACCAGAAAAAACGCAAAAGGTATAAAAAGTACTGAATCAAAACGATCAAGAACCCCACCGTGACCAGGCAAAAGAGTTCCCGCATCTTTTAATCCAGCACGTCGCTTTAACCACGAAACAAACAAATCGCCTAACAATGCAAAAATCGATGCAATCAAGAGAAATATAAAATAAATTTTATAATCACTAGCTTCAAGCACAATATAATACACCGTAAGAACGCTTATTAAACCCCCAACCACTCCTTCCCATGTCTTGTTTGGACTTATATATGGCAATAATTTGTGGCAACCAATAAGCTTGCCGACAACGTAAGAACCGGAATCAAAAATCCATGCCACAAGAAATGGCTCTAAGCCAATTAATTTGGCAGAACCAAAGCATTCTTTATAATCAAAGTAAACTAGCGTCAATATTGCAGCAAACGACGTAATCGGAAAAAACAAAGTAAGTAATACTGCTTTAAACCACGCAAATGGTCTCATAAGTGCAGGCCACTCGAAAAACAAAATATAAACGAATAAAATGACTAGAATCGCAAGAAATAAACGAATATCAAGAAAATAAGATCCAAAAAATATAGTTCCACCAACAGCAGAAGTTAAAAGGCGCTTGAAAAAATTATTCATCGTTTTCCTTCTCCTTGTACACGATTTTTTTCAGACACAATCCCTTGGCCGACGCACAAAGCGTTAAAAAATTATTAACAATTTTTCCAGAATCAAAGCTTTCGCGAAGATAATCAAGAGATACTTCAGGACGACGCGCAACTTCTAGTACAGCACCAACCATCCTGCGAATTTGATATCTCAAAAACCCTCGGGCTTCAAACTTCACCTGCAAAACTCCGTATTTTTTCAACTCTACTACATTTATTTTGTCCACCGTTCTAATCGTTCTTATCTGTTCTCCAGGGTCAATGCGACAAAATGCCCTAAAATTATGCTCACCTTCAAAACAAGAAAGAGCCTCACAAAATTTTTCTCGATCAATCAAATCTATAAACTCATAAAACCATCCGAATCGTGCAGCAAATGGAAGTGGGCGTTTTAAAAAGAGATGGTAGTAGTAAATCTTTTTTATAATGTCGTGGTGAGGATTAAATTTTTCATCAACTGGTTCAAGACTGCGGATATAAATTGTTTCTGGCAAAGCCGCATTCCATGCTTTCCAAAGCCGCTTTGAATCAAGCTCAAGATCTGTTTGAGCCGAAGCAACATAGCCCAGTGCATGAACGCCAGCATCAGTTCTAGAGGGTCCAACTAAAACAACTTCTCGACCAAAAACAGCACGAAAGGTTTTTACTATACACGAAAAAACGCTTTCGCCATGAGGTTGAACTTGCCACCCACAAAAATCTGTTCCATCATATGAAATAACTAATTTAAATTTCGGCATTTTCACCTACTAAAAATAACGTTACGTACATAAAAAGCCCCGCCCAGACTACTGTCGCGGACGGGGAAATGGAGGTTCTTTTTCAAAAAGAGCAACTATTGCCGTGCCTTAAACGAACGGAATATTAACTCGTATAAATTTAAAAATCAACAGTATATATTTCACATACTTCAGGTAATAACGGCGTTGTTGCATAATTAAATGAAGAAAAGTGCGGCTTTATAGGCCGCACTTTTCGTATCCTCACCTTTTGCAATCTTCACAAAACAGAAGAGAGGAAAAATGTCTGTTAAAAAAGATTGGTCAAATATTAACAAAACTTTGGTTGCTCGTGGAAGCCTTCAGTTATGGATTCCTAAAAATATTGCAAAACTATGGTTTGCAAAGATTCCT
>DAOVOC010000069.1 GCA_030629865.1 bacterium | reverse complement strand
TATTGCTTCTGTTTCTGCCATTTATTCGCTTGGTAATCCTGCTGATTATCGTAGCCAAGCGCTTTGCATAAAGGTTGGTGACACAATTTCGCGAAAAGATCTTTTAGAAAAACTTATCTCGATTCAATATGTGCGCAACGAAGTTGAACGTTCTGCCTCTACTATGCAGGTTCATGGAAGTGCCGTCACAATTAATGTGCCGTACTTGCATGACAGCGTTCGCATTGATTTGTTTGGTGATAAAGTCGATTCGATTGAGTTAGTCAATCGCAAGAATTTTTCGGTCAAAGGAGAAATGGACAATATTCTTATTTTTCCTGCACGTCACTTTGTTGTTCCAGCAGGTCGGCTAGAAAGTGTTATTAAAGAAATTGAAACTGATTTGCATCAAGCATTGCCAAAGATTGAAAATGATTTGTTTCGTCAGAGGTTAAAAACGCGTGTTATGCATGATATTGCTATGATGCGTGCAACGGGGTATTGTTCAGGAATAGAAAACTATTCTCGCTATTTTGATGGCAGAAGCCCTGGGCAGCCACCATTTTGCTTGCTTAATTTCTTTGACAAAGATTTTTTGTTCATTATAGATGAGTCGCACATTTCTGTACCTCAGATCGGTGCAATGTACAAGGGCGACAGGGCTCGCAAGGCATCGCTTATTGACTATGGATTTCGTTTGCCAAGTTCATATGATAATCGGCCTCTAAAGTTTGATGAAGTTGAACAGTATTTTAGAAATTCCATTTTTACTTCCGCTACTCCAGGCAAATACGAGATGGAAAATGCTGAAACAGTTGCAGAACAAATTGTTCGGCCAACTGGTATTTTAGACCCGCAAATTTCAATCCATGCTCGAGAAGGCCAGCTCGAACATCTTTTAAAGCAAATTAAAACGGTTAGTAAAAAGGGCTTTAGGATTTTGATTACAACGTTGACCAAGCGTTCATCAGAAGAGCTTGCAAGTTATTTAGAAGAGAGAAAAATTCGTGTGTGTTATTTGCATAGCGATATTAAAACTCCAGAGCGTAGCGAAATTCTTGCAAAACTTCGTGATGGAACCTTTGAGTGTTTGGTTGGAATTAATTTGCTGCGTGAAGGATTAGATCTGCCAGAGGTCGCACTTGTTGCAATTCTCGATGCTGACATCGAAGGTTTTTTACGCAACACTCGTTCGCTGATTCAGACAATTGGCCGTGCTGCAAGAAATGTAGAAAGCAAGGTTATTTTTTATGCTGACAAGATTACTCCCTCTATTAAGTCTGCCTTAGAAGAAACCGAGCGTAGAAGAGGCATTCAGAGTGATTATAATAAAAAGCACAGCATTATTCCGCGCTCTACACAGCGTGAGGTTTCAAAAAGTATTGTTACCAATAATTCTGGCAATAGAGCTGGGCAAAAAACTTCTGAAAAATCAAAGAAAAATAATTCTGTAGAAATGATCGAGCGAATGAAAAAAGAAATGGCTTTGGCTGCAGAGCAGCTTAATTTTGAAAAAGCGATTGCATTGCGAGACAAGATTAACGAGTTGCTTTCCATTGGTTGACCGGCGGGTGGTTCTGTAGCACACTGGATGGTGTCGAAATATCATAAAATTCTGCAAAACGTTTCAGGCGTGTCTGGCTAATTATGAAGATTTCTCTGTCTTGGGTTTTTGATCATATCGATGGTAATTGGCGTGATGTTGATGTCTCTCAACTTGTTTCTATTTTTAATCGTAAAACAGCTGAGATTGAGTGTGTACATCAGTGGTCATGGAAAGTAGAAAACTTTGCTATAGCTGTTGTGGTACAGGTGCGCGACGATAGTATTCGTGTAACTGTTCCAGAATGGGGCGTTAATAGTGAGCTTGAAAAGCGAGATGGGTTCGATCAACGTGATGTTGGTTTTTTGGTATGTCGAGAAGGCAACCGAACCCGTTGGGCAACGTATGCTGATTTTGGTGTTGGCGATCGCGAAGAGCTCATCACACCATTTAAGATTTTATCAAACGAGCTGAATGGCGAATGGAAAAAAGATCTTGAAAAAGAAGATATTATTTTTGAAGTTGATAATAAGTCGATAACAAATCGTCCAGATATGTGGGGACATCGTGGTTTTGCGCGTGAAATTGCAATGTTACTTGATTTGCCGTTTAAAAGCGAAAATTCTCTTGTTGAGGATCTGGAAGTAAAAGAACACGGTAATCGATGTTCAATTCATTCAGGAGTTACATTTGGAATTCAGAACAGTGCTTTTAAAGCTTGTTCTCGTTTTTGTGGTGCCTATTTTGAAAATGTTGTACAAGCACCAGCGATTACATTTATTGCTTTACGGCTTTTGAGAATTGGATCTAAATCGATAAATTCTATTGTTGATTTGACCAATTATTTGATGTTCGATTGGGGACAACCGGTTCATGCATATGATGCAGGCCAAGTTGATGGTAATCAATTTGTTATTAGGATGGCGAGCAAGGGTGAACGGCTTGAACTTTTGGATGGAAGTGTTCTCGAGCTGACAAATGATGACCTTGTTATTGCATCAAATAAGAAACCTATGGCACTTGCTGGTGTTATGGGTGGGAAAGCATCTTCTGTCGGTAAAAAGACGACAAAAATATTCCTTGAATCAGCAATGTTTGATGCTACAACTGTTCGTCGATCTGCGTTAAGTCACAAAATTCGTACAGAAGCATCGGCCCGCTTTGAAAAAAGTCCTACTCCTGTTCAAGCTTCAACGGCAATAAAACGATTCGTTAGTCTTGCAAAGCGTTTTGAAATTGCATTTGATTTAATTGGCCCAGTGAATGCTGTTGGAACATTGCCAGAAAAGGTTGTTTTAGAAATTTCTCATATCTTTTTGGAGTCACATGCGGGTGTGCAGCTTTCTGTCGGAGATGTTGCAACGATGCTTAAAAAACTTGAGTTTGAGATTGCTGTACAAGAGCGTAACGGTGAAAAGTGGTATCAGGTTGCTGTGCCACCATTTCGTGCAAGCAAGGACATAAGTATTAAAGAAGATATTCTTGAAGAAGTAGTTAGATGCTATGGTTTGGACCGTATTCCGCAAGCATTACCTGCTATTAGGACTGGCGGTGTTGATCTTAGATCTAGGTTTAAGCTTCGGTCTTGCAGGCACCATCTCAGCCATGGAGCAGGGATGATGGAGCAGTATAACTATTCATTTATAGATGAATCTTTTGCAAAAAAGATTGGTTATGATCCTGAAAAAACACTTAATCTTTTAAATCCTGTTTCAGATCAAGCTCGTCGTTTGACAACGACTCTTATGCCTGGCCTGCTAAAAAATATTTTTGACAATTATTCGCATAGTGATGGTCTTGCGTTTTTTGAATCTGCCCGTCGCTGGATTAAAAAAGATGACGATTTTGAAGAGCAGCAGATGATTGCTGGAGTGGCTTTTAATAAGCGTGGTGGGGTTGATTTTTATGAATGGAAAACACACATTGCAGAGCTTTTTTGTATTGCAGAGCTAGATAGCGTTTGTTGGGAAAAAGCCATTAAACCGCCATACTCTTGGATGCATCCATACCAAACGGCGCAAATTATTGTTGATGATGTTGTTGTTGGGTTTGCCGGGAAGGTTGATGCCAAGTTGTGGTCTCTTCTTGATTTTCTTTCTGAAAGTGATGCCTTTCTGTTTGAGATTGATGCAAAAGTGTTGTCAGAAAATATTCCTGAATTTGTTCGATATAAACCTATTTCTAAATATCAAGAAAGCAATTTTGACCTTTCGTTTATGGTACCAGTTGATTTGACCACTAATGTAATCGAAAGTTTAATTAGAGATTCCAATAAATTTATTACGGATGTTGAGCTTGTAGATTTCTTTGAGAAGAAAGAGTGGGGTTCAAAGCGTTCACTTGCTTTTAGAATTGCTTGCGGAAGTAATAACGGAACGCTTAGTAAAGACGAGGTTGAAAATATTCGTCTTGGTGCCATTAAAGTGGTTGAAGAGTGTGGGGCAGAGCTACGTTCAAAATAAAAGGATAATTTGTGGTAAAAGGTGCTTTGAGACGTGTTTTGGAACATGCTAGTTTATTTAGTTTTATTCTAATATCTGATTTACTCTTGAAGTTCTGTGCTTTACAATGGATTAAAAATGGGGTGATTAGAATTTCTCCATTTTTAAATTTAAACGTGTCGATCAACGAGGGTGTGACGTGGAGTCTTCTTTCTGGGTTTGGGCGTAAAGGGTTTTTTGGCCTTTTGATTTTAATCAGCTTTATTTTGTGCATATTTGCCGTGTATTTTGTCAAAGAATTCAAACGGCGTGGCAGTGCGGTTCCTGAGATCTTGGTTCTTGCGGGTGGTATTGCTAACCTGATTGATAGGTTTTGGCATGGTGGTGTTGTGGATTTTGTAGATCTACACCTTGGAAGTTGGCATTGGGCTTCGTTTAACGTTGCCGACATATGCATCGTTATAGGTGTGGCTCTCATAGCCAAAAGGATGCTATATGAGGATCTTTGAGTGGCTCGAAGAGTGGTTGGTTTGGGGTGCAAGGCTTGGAGCGCTTGGAGAAAAGTGGTGGGGCCGTTTGGTTGCTCCGCTTATCGCAGTCCCAATTGTTTTGGCTGGACGATTTATTTACACTTTTTCAGTTGACCTTTTTTATATTGTGTTGTTTTTATTCATTCTTAATTTTGTCATAGCAGTGCACCTTGCATTTTCAGATTTGCCTATCGAAAGACACAAAGAAATTGTTTTGCCAAGTATTGCAGGGATGATGCTTGGCTTTTTTTATGCTCCACCGTCATTTGAAATGGTTTTTTGGGGCTTTTTAATTTTTACAGGACTTTCCCAGTTGGTTCCTCGTTTTTTACGTACATATCGTGAAGAAGAATTTAAACTTTCACTTTTTACGGGTGTTACAGGTCTTTTTGTAGATGATTTTGTTGTTGGATTTTTTACTTGCGTACTGCTACATCTTTTGAATGTGGTTATTAGGTAATGCTTGTTGAAAAGCTTCGTAGTGCTATTTCTGGAACCAAAAAGCTTTTTTGCAATGGCCTAAAACATGTTTCGGGCCTTGTTTATCCATCGTTTTGCATATTTTGCGACAAGCTTGTGCCCCTTGATGGGGTCTGTTGTAAATCGTGTTTTGCCAATATCAATCCTCCGGCTACATATGAGTTGGAGGTAACTTGTACAAAGTTTGTCAAAGTTTATGCGATAGGTGATTATCGTGGATCTTTGCGTCGAGTTTTAATGGGTAAGTTTAAT